>JAUNIW010000079.1 GCA_030523245.1 Pseudomonadota bacterium | reverse complement strand
GGGTTCGGGACGTATCTCCCAGCTCGGCCATTTTTCCCAAAACAACGATTTTCCGTCCGGCAGTTTTACTCTTATCCAAAGATGCAATGCCGAGTTTCATGGCCTCGGGTTGTCCCGAATAACTGTCATCAATCAGTGTATAAAAACCATCGCGCAGCATCAGTTTATGATGTTTGCCGCGTCCGTCCAGTGCGCCGAAGTCTTTAACAAAAGAAGCAGCTTGCTGCACGTCAAGTCCCAAAGTTTCAACAACCGTCAAGGCGCACCAGGCATTGTATAAATATTGTTCGCCGTTTTCCTGTGTGGTAAAAGCTGCCGCCGGATGATGTTTTTTGCCAAACAGAACAACTTCGGCCTGATGTTTCAGGGCTTCTTGTTGCAGCAGGTCGGCAAAATTTGTATCTTCGTTGATTATGGCAACACCGCCCTGTTGCGGCAGGCCTTCAAAAATTTCGGCTTTGGCGCGGGCAATACCTTCAAAGTCCGGAAAAAATTCGATGTGCATCGGATAAACATTGGTAACAACAGCAATGTCCGGTTTGACCAGATTAACCGAGCGGGATATTTCTCCTTTGGAGCTCATTCCCATTTCAATCACGGCATAACGGGCACTCATATCCAGTTCGCACAAACTTTGCGGAACACCGACCTGATTGTTATGATTGCCGGTTGTAGCATAGGTTTTGGCAAAATGCGAAAGCAAAAAAGCAATTTCTTCTTTAGTCGTTGTTTTGCCGGCACTGCCGGTAAGACCGATAACCGTTCCTTTAAACAAACTGCGGTTATAAGCACCGATTTTGCCATAGGCTTCCAAAGTATCCCGAACCACAAGCTGCTTTTCGGCAGGTGCATTTTCTATCAGATGATCAACCATGGCAAGCGGACATCCGCGGTTTAAAACATCTGCCACAAAATTATGGGCATCAAAACGTTCACCCCGCAGGGCAATAAACAGGGACTGCTCATCAATTTTACGGCTGTCCGTAGAAATTTTACGAATAACAGTGTGTTGCGATACCGGAGAACAGCCCAAAATCTGCGCCAGTTTTTCTGAAGTAATTTCTTCCATAATCAGCGCTCGATATCTTTGCTTGTTTTCACATAATTTTCAACCAGCACAGTTCCGCGTTTTGCCGGAATAACGGCTCCCGGACCGGCAATGCAGCCGCCTTCACAACACATAATTTCAACCATATTGACATCATCCGGCGCTTTAACGGCAAAACGTTTCAGCTGTTTGCAGCTGTCCTTTGTCAGTCCGTCGATTTTCATCGGTTTATACTCGGTTTTGTCGCCAACAACAAAAGCCACGGCAGCGGCAACACCGCCGGAAAGCGGAAAACGCCGTCCCTGTGCCGAAGCTTCAACGGCAAATTTATCGGCTTCCAGTGTGGCTACGTTGATTTGGGCAGCATCAAAAGCAGCCTGCAGTTCTTCAAAAACCAAAACATAATCGACATTCGGATTACGCTCGGCCTCAAGACGTTTTGCCAGACACGGTCCGACAAAGACGGTTTTGTATTCAGGAAATTCCTTCTTCATGACTTCGGCAATATAGTACATCGGACTGCCGGAAGTAGAAACATATTCTTTAAGTTCCGGCATGTGTTTTTCCATAGCCTGCATCCAGGCCGGACAGCAGGAAGTTGTCATGAATTTGGCACCGTCGTGCATACGTTCGATAAATTCTGCCGCTTCGTGTTTTGTTGTTAAATCAGCACCTTGAGCGACTTCTACCACTTCGTCAAAACCGAGTGTTTTGAAAGCGGTGATGATCTTGCCCAAATCATTGCCGAATTGGCCGATAACAGCCGGTGCCAGCATGGCAATTGTTTTTTGTGCCGGATTTTTTAAGGCATTCAAAACATCTATCAGTTGCGAATTATGGACAATTGCGCCGAACGGACAAGAAATAATACATTTACCGCAGGAAATACATTTATCATCGTCAATATGTTCGATACCGTTTTCATCTTTACTGATGGCACCGACCGGACAAGCTTCTTCGCACGGTACCAGAGCTTTATTGATGGCATTATACGGGCAGTTACCGGCACACAAACCGCATTTAATGCAGTTTTCCTGCAAAATAACGGCTTTTTTAGCCACGATAATTGTCTGTTTAGGGCAGTTAACGGCACAAGGGCGGGCATAACAGCCGTGGCAGGCACTGGTAACTTCATAACGGGTAGATTTGCAGGCATCACAAACCCCCGGTAAAACGGAAACGGTTGCTTTCTCCGGTGCTGTACGGCTCAGGGCATTTTTAGCCGCATCGGTCAGAGTCAGGTTTTCATCCAGCCGGCAGGGTGTGAATCCCATAGCAGCCAGACACAACTGCTTAACGGCATTGCGGTCTTTTTCTAAAGAACCGCGAGCCGGTTTACTGTCGTCAGGTACCAGTTCAAGCGGCAGATTTTCAATGTCGGTAAAATCATTTTTCAAAAAACTTCTGGCAACGCCGGTCAAAACGGCAGAACGTAAAAACGCGGCATTGTTTTTCGGATTAAGCATAAGAATAAGCCCTTTCAATAAAATAGTTCAAATTAGCTTAATCTTATACAAAAAACTCCGCAAAAAGCAATAGTTTTTATGGAATTGTTATCTCTGTAACAGCATTTAAACAGATATCCTCAAATCCATAGGGGAATATCTGTTTTCATTTTCGGAATTTCCGCCTTTTACATGAAATCAATCAAATGAAAAAGCAATTCTATTGTGCATGTTGCATTGTTACAAGAGCATCCCAACGCCGCTTTATCCGGTGTTAAAGGTATACCGCCATCTCTTTTACAACCCAAAGCCCAACCGGCGCCGGCATCTGTCCATGTATCAGAATCTTCGGGATTTAAACAATCCGGAGCTATAGCATTAAAACTAGTTTTACGATTATTAACTGCTATAGACGTATTAGCCCAGTCTGTTGTAGCCAATGCAATACAAGCCTCTCGCGGTAAATCATACAATATTATCGTAAAGTCATTCACTGCCCCCATAAGAAAAAACTTGCCACCCAAAGGATGTGTTAATTTTCCATTGCTATCCAGCATTTGACTATCAATAATCCCCAAAGCTTTAAATAATTCAATATCCTCTGGTTCTTCACTGTAGATTTCATTTGGAAACATCGTGACGGCACCGGTAATATGATTTTGATTGGCAAAAGCCGTTATCAATCCGGTGATAACCTGTGTGGTTTGCTCAATAGTTTTATTTGTTTTATATTTCAGCATGGCTTTACTGTAACCGG
>JAUNIW010000078.1 GCA_030523245.1 Pseudomonadota bacterium | reverse complement strand
GTTGTTATTAAAAGTTTATTTCTCATAAGACTGTCTCCTTATTTTTAGTTCGTCTAATTCAGACATCACCAAGTATAATGAAAGTAAGTGAAATATCAATTGATATTTTAAAGTTTTACACTTTTTTGTAAAAAACTAAGGCCGAATTAGGATTAGTATTTGCCAGAATCCATTGATTTGAAACGAATACAATCGTTGTAAGCAGATTCAATATTTTCAATTTTAAGGTTAATTTTCATAAGTTCATACTCCATATTAAAATCTAAGACCACCAGAAACAAAGGTGGTCAGGGAGTTGAACAATCATATTTCATAAAATGATCCTTATGGTCTTTAAAACCATATTGTCCGGAGATAGCATGGTTTTTGAACATACACCACAAGCTCCCAGACCTTAAAGTCAGGGTTGATGCGGCTTTATTCAAAATCAGCCTGACGGTTTCATCATACCGTATGAAATAAGAGCTGTTCAAGGCTCTGCACCTTATATTTTTGGTACAGGGTTACGCTATCAAATAAAAATCTGAAATGCAATAAAAAAAGTTAGAGGTTTGCCTGAAAAGAAAATTTGAAAGAAACAAAAACTTCGTAATTTTCAGCAGGGATTACATTTCTTTTTATGTACGGGTTGCAAAAAGCCTCCGATAAATCGGAGGCTGGATATTCTGCTGTCCGGTATCTGCTTTATGCAGAGGACAGTTACTGATTAGAAAGCGGCGGTATATTGATTTGGGCAATATATCCCGGTTTGATGCGTTTACTGCTGTAACGCATATTTCCCGTTTCAATCAGATAGCGTTCGCGCCGAGTCCATTGTGCCGCCGTGGCAAAGAAATCTTTGCCGGTGACTTCCTGATTTTTAGGATTCATGATGTACAAAACACATCCTTGGTGCGGTTCAACCAGACCACAGCGGCTGCGGCCGACCGGTACGTCGGAGTTAACCACAACACCTTCCAGACCGCGTTTGGTTGTTTCTTGGGTTGAAAACATAGTCGAACCGAGAACCGTGCCAAAAATTACCGCCAACACCAGCATAAGCAGGACACTTTTGTTTTTTAACAAAGCGGCAACGGTTTCCGGTTCTTGTTCCGGCAGAAAATCTTCATCGGTTACAAAACGAATATTTTCGGCAGAACCGTTGTTATCATAATAGTTTTCAATATGTTCCTGTCCGCCGGCTTGCGGCAGAGATGATATTTTTTCCGGCACACCGTAAGTCCCCGGCTGGTTTTCGGTCGGACGCGGGCGTTTAATCTTTCTGATTTTGCGAGGTGCATTATTAAATTGATTTTCTTCCATAAACATCTCCGTTATATTTTATTTTTGATATTTTCGTTTGTTTTAAGGGTTCTGATAAGGCGCGGCACCATAAAGATAATTGTTTCTGATTTAGGACTCCGGATGCCAAACAGTTCGTTAGGCAAACCGATGATTAAGAAATTTTCGCCGAGTTTATTGCGAATTTTGAACTGGGTAACCTGACCGTCTGTTTCTTCAAGCGTTATATCGGAAAAGATTTCGTTTTTTCTTTCGACAGATGCTTTGGCCAGAATGGACATGCCGTAAGCATTGCTGTCCGGTTTGCTGCATTTGCCGATATCAAAGCGGGAAAGCCAGAGATTCGGTACAATAAATTTACCTTCGGATACGACTTCTATTTTTGCCTGATTTCCCAAAAATTGCTGCAGTTTTTCGATGGAAATATCGTTTGTTGTTGTCAGAACACGGCCGATAACACCGGTTTGAGCTGTTGTAATGGCTCCAAAGTCAAAGGCGTTTAACAAATTTTTCCATTCAATATCTTTTTGGTTATTGTACGGATACAAACGGAAAATACTGACATCATAAGCAATCAGGGTCGGACTGTTTTCGAAAGATTTAATCAGTTCTTTGATTTTATTATGTATTTCAATGTCGGCATCAAATGAAATGGAATAATCTGACCAGTTGGTTACGATATTTGTTATGCCGGCACCGCGGATAACGTCAAGCAATCCCAGAATAATCGGGCGGGACGGCGGTGTATAGAGTGTCATATTGACACGGCGGCTCAAAGTCAGAATTTTGTCTTTGGCATTATAGGTATAGTAGATATCGGCGGAATCGGCAATCATTTTAATGACTTCGGAAAATTCGCCTTTTAAATCTTCGGCAGAAATGCTGGTGTACGGACCATCGGCCGAAGAAACACGGATATCGGCTTCTTTGGTCAATTTCGCCAAAGCGCGTTCAGCCGGCATCATATCAAAACTGAAACCGGTTACTTCAAAACGGGGCAGGGGATCATCGCGGCCGTTTCTTTCCAGTTTGAAAGCTGAATTGATATATGGCAAAGTCAGAACCATCTGCTGGGTTTTCCAGTTAACGTTACAGCGCAGCGGTGTTTCCAAATCCAATTCATTGGCACCTTCAGGTGTGCGGATGATAGCAGGATTTTCAGGGTCTTTGAAAATAACGGTTGGTTCGTCAAAAGCCATTTCCTGAACATCTGAAGTTGGTTGTGCCGGTGCTGCAGGCGTTTCGGCCAACGCAGTATCATCGGTGTTATTTGTCCAGATGCAGGCCGAAAGTCCGGACATCAGCAGGATAAGATTAAAAACTAAAATAAGCGTATGAGCATAATTTTTCATGGGAATGTCCTATTGCTGCGGATTGTTGTTGGCGTCGTCTTCAAAAGTATCCGTCGGCGTAATGTTGTTTTCTGCCATAAGTTTATTCATCAAATCGTCAATATTCATGCCGGCACCGGAGGTCGGATCAACTGATTTATCAAAATTACTCATAACATCATTCATTTTTTGCAGTTCATTCGGGTCGGCACGAAGCATTTCCGGTGATTGGTTATTGGTCAGTTCTTCCTGATATATCGACAGATTATTTCTCAAAGCTTCGACACCGCCGGCAATTTTTTTCTCAATATAAGGATATAGTTCTTTGTGTTCCAGAATATAATTGCCTGTTTCGCAGATTTCTTCCAAAACATCTAAAACATAAGGATAAAATTTGTATTCTTCCAAAGCAATGTTGCCGCTGCGGATGCAACGTGCAGCAATGCGTGAAATGGTGCGGTCGTAATAATCAATCAGGACGATATAATTATCTACATACCAGAGAGATTCTTTGGTAACTCCTACATTATTTTCATCAGCCATTTTTTATCCCCTTAAATCTAAATTTCAGTTTACTCACGCGCGACCTATTTGTAAATAATTTTTTTTAAGTCTGAGGTTATTTGTTATTGCTGAGCGGGTTACCGTTTTCATCGACATATTCCCAGTCATCATCTTCATCTGCCGGAACGGGATTGCCGTTTTCATCAACGTA
>JAUNIW010000027.1 GCA_030523245.1 Pseudomonadota bacterium | reverse complement strand
CCGAATGAAGCGTTATCAGCATAACTTTATTGGTATCAACAGCGTTATCATTATCCATTACCAGACTGACATGTTCTAAAAATTCGGACAGATTCGGATAATTTTCGGTATCACTCAGAACGCCGACAAGTTCTTTGAGGTTTTCAATACGCCCCGGCGCATCGGCCGAAGAATCGTTTTTCAACATTTCCAGATAGCCGGATTCTTCCAAAACGGTTTCGGCAAGTTCGTCCGGTGTTACCGCGGCAGCCGTCCGCTGCCAGTCGGCAAATTTGAGCATCAGCTCGTTTAAACTGGTTTTGGCTTTGCTGCTCAGACCGCCTTCATCCAGCAGAATATGAACGGCGGCAAACATGGAAGTATGGTTAAGTGCGGCTGTCTGCTGCAGTTTTTCAATGGTTTTGGCACCGATACCGCGTGCCGGCTTGTTGATAATGCGCTCAAAAGCCAAATCATCACTGGGTTGGATGATGACGCGGAAATAAGCTAATAAATCACGAATTTCGGCCCGCTCATAAAATTTTGGTCCGCCGATAACCTGGTACGGAATGGCTTCATTGATAAATTTTTCTTCAAATTCACGGGTTTGGAAAGCCGTGCGAACCAAAACGGCAAAATCGGAATAAGGTGCGCCGCTGCGGTGTAAGCGTTCGATTTCCGAGGCGGTCCATTTGGCTTCTTCTTCACCGCTGTAAATGCTTAAAACCTTTATTTTTTCATTGTTTCCGCTGTTGGCCGGACTGTTTTCGGCAACACGCAGCGTTTTTCCCAGACGGGTTGTGTTATGGGAAATCAGAGCCGACGCTGCCGTCAGAATATTAGCCGTTGAACGATAATTACGTTCGAGCCGGATAACCTGTGCATCCTCAAAGTCTTTTTGAAAACGCATGATATTTTCGATTTCGGCACCGCGCCAGGAGTAAATGGATTGGTCGTCATCACCGACACAGCAGAGGTTGCGGTATTTTTGCGAAAGCAGTCGCAAAAACAGGTATTGCGTAACATTGGTATCTTGATACTCGTCAACCATAATATATTTGAATTTCTCTTGATATTTTTGCAAGATGTCGGCATCGGACATTAAAATCGTGAGCGTGTCCAGCAGAATATCTCCGAAATCTACACAATTCAGTTCCAGCAGGCGGGCCTGATATTTTTTGTACACTTCCAGCAGAATATTGGAACGGTAATTTTGTTCGGCTTTATCAACGCTGATACCTTTATCTTTCAGGCGGGCGATTTTTTCCATAAGGCTTTGTGCCGGATATTTTTTTTCATCAATACCGGAAGCTTCGCAAATCTGCTTAATCAGACGTTTTTGATCATCTTCGCCCAAAATCGTAAAATTGGAATGCAGACCGACAACTTCGGCATGAGCGCGCAGAATTTTAACGCAGATACTATGAAAAGTTCCGAGCCAGACGCTGTTGACCATATCACCGATAAGCCCTTGTACGCGTTCTTTCATTTCTCTGGCAGCACGGTTGGTAAAGGTAACAACCAGACAATTCCACGGCTGGGCTTTCTGTTGTGTCAGAATATAGGCCAGACGTGTTGTGAGAACCTTTGTTTTACCCGTGCCGGCACCGGAAAGAACCAGCAGAGGTCCTTCTGTTGTCTGAACGGCCTGTTTCTGTTCGGGATTGAGTTCGTTCAGCCACGGGGCAGACGGGCGCAAAGCACTGATATTGTCATAGAGCTGCGGCGCACAGCAGCTGTCATCTAAATCAAATATATCGCTCATTTGTGAAATCTTCTTGTTTTTAACGGTTTTAAAACTTATATATCGTAAATATAGAAGAAAGAAAAGTCTTTTTTTAAGACTTGCATACAATTTTTTGAAAGGTGTAAAATGTCAGAAATCAGAGATAAAATCGTAAGCCTGAAACAGTTTATGGAAAGTCGTATTTTAGGGCAGGAAGAATTGGTCAGAAAATTGATTATTACCCTGCTGGCCGATGGACATGCTTTGGTAGAAGGTGCGCCGGGGTTGGCTAAGACCAAGGCTGTTAAGACATTATCGGAATGCGTCGACGCCGTTTACAGCCGTATTCAGTTTACACCGGATTTGCTGCCGTCAGATATTACGGGCAGTGATATTTATGTGGCGTCCACGGGGCAGTTTGAGTTTCGCAAAGGCCCTGTTTTTGCCAATTTGGTTTTGGCTGATGAAATTAACCGTGCGCCGGCAAAAGTTCAGGCTGCGCTGCTTGAAGCCATGGCTGAACGTCAGGTCAGTGTCGGCGGCAAACAATACAGACTGCCGAAATTATTTATGGTTATGGCGACCCAAAACCCGATTGAACATGAAGGAACCTATAATCTGCCGGAAGCTCAGCTGGACAGATTCCTTATGTATATAAAAATTGACCAGCCGGAAGCCGTAACCGAACGCAAAATCCTGCAACTGGTTCGTAACGAAGAAAATAATATGCAGACTTCTGCTGACAGTTTGGCACAGTTCAGGGCAAAAATCGGTACCATTCAGGCCGAGGATATTTTTGCCGCACGGCAGGAAGCTTATAAGGTTCATTGCAGCGACGCGGTGGAAGAATATCTGATTCAGCTGATTATGGCAACGCGTCATCCCGAAAAATATGACGAATCCCTCAAAAACACCATTGCTTTCGGTGCCAGTCCGCGTGCCACGATTGCGCTGGACAAGTGCGCTAAAATAAACGCCTGGTTGTCCGGTCGTGATTTTGTGACGCCGGAGGATATTCATGCCGTTGTTTATGATGTACTGCGTCACCGCATTATTTTAAGTTTTGAGGCACAGGCCGGCGGGCTTTCCAGCGATGATATTGTGACGCGCCTGCTTAAAGTTGTGCCGTTGCCGTAAGGATATGCCGATGCTGTTTTTTAAAAAAGAACAGAAACAGAATAATGAAAACGGTTTGGCCGTAAGTGTGCCGGATTTGATAGCGCAGCAGCGGTATCTGCCTTATTTGCTGCGTCATCACGATTTTTTGACTTCTAACCGCGCCGGAAATGTTAAATCGGCGTTTAAGGGGCGGGGAATGGAGCTTGAGGAAGTGCGTGCCTACAATTTCGGCGATGACGTCAGGGATATTGACTGGCGTATCACGGCGCGGAAATCCGAACCTTTTACCAAAGTGTATGCCGAAGAAAAAGACAGGGTGATTACAGTTGTGCTGGATTTATCGGCTTCTATGGTTTTTGGAACGCGTAAAGAGCTGAAATCCGTGACGGCAGCTAAAACAGCCGCTTTACTGGGCTGGCTTTCCATTCGCAACAAAGACCGTTTCGGCATTTTGATTTATGACGGGAAAAATTCCGGTTATTTCAAACCGCAGGGCAGCTTAAAGAATCTGATGGCCGTATTTAATAAAATAGCCGAAACCAGCCGCCGGATTTTGGATAAAAGTGCCGAGGGCAATTTGGGCGATGCCCTCAGTGTTTTGGAATATCATCAGAAAGGTCAGGGGACGATTTTTATTTTGAGTGATTTTTATCATTTTGATAATGTTCAGTTCAAAAATATTGCGGCACTGGCTAAAAATAATAAAGTTTATTGTATCAACATTTTTGACGTTTTGGAAGATATTGCCCCGCCGGCCGGCGATTATAAAGCTTCTTACAACGGTCAGGAAGTTATTTTTAACAGCGCGCCGGATAAATTTAAGCAGGAATATCAAAAATATTTTGCCCAAAATCGAGAAAATATTAGAAAAAATTGCCAAAAATTTTTATGCAAATATCTCGAAATAAGGACTGATATCCCTATTTTCAAACAGTTACAGCTTGTATAAAAAAACTTGACATAATATTTTTTTTATGCTAATTCTGCGAAAGTATTATTTTGTAAAATAAAAGAGGTAAAAATGGTTAAATTAAACGAAAATAGTGCATACAAAAGAGGTCAGGAACTTTTAGACGCCGGCCAATATGAAGAAGCTATCGAAAAATTTTCTGAAGTGATAGCTGAAAATCCAAGAGCATGGAAAGCTATGAACAGTCAGGGATTTGCTTATCAAAAAATGAGTAAATATACAGACGCTGTCGAGTGTTTTGATAAAGCTTTGGTTGTTAATCCAAAGTCGGTTGAAGTTCTGAATAATAAAGGTGTGACTTTAAGTATGCGCGGCCTTTATAAAGAAGCGATTGCCTGTTTTGATGAGGCATTCAGCTATGACTGTACCTCTTTGGAAGCCTTGAACGGCAAGGCCATTGCGTTGCAGCATATGTTCTCCTATAAAGAAGCTCTGGATGTTTTGGAAGAAGCTATGAAAGTAGACAGCAAACATCCGCAAACGCTGCTCAGTATTGCCGTAACGCTGCAAAAATTGAAACAATACGACCGTTCCATTTCATTTTTTAAAAAAGTTTTGGCCGGTGACAAATATAATACCAAAGCTTGGAACGGTATCGGCGTAACCTATCAGTTGATGGGGGATAACGAATCTGCTTTGAAATGCTTTACGAAAATTTTGAATATCAACAGTCAGGAATTACAGGCTTGGATAAGCATTGGTTATGTTTATCAGAAAATGTTCAAATTCAAAGATGCGTTGAAATGCTATAAAAAAGCGCAGGCGATTGTCGGCGGCCGCTATACGCATAAACTTTATGACGGGTTGGCTTCATGTTTGACCAAACTGTCGGAATTTGATCAGGCAATTGAAGTTTACAAACTGATTTACCAAAGCGAAGAGGGTAAAAGAAAATGGGATGCTCAGCGTTCTATAAAGTTTGTTAATAAATTGAAACGCAAACAGGCTGTTGGTGCTTTGCCGGATATTATGCCGAAAGAAAGCAGCGGAGATGATGCGGAAACCGCTGTCGCAGCACCGGCTGAATAGTAAAAAATAATTTCAAAAAACGGCTGTAAAAAGAAACAGCCGTTTTTTTTGTAAATATTTCTTGCTAAACAGATAAAAAAATCATACAATAAGAATGTAAAAAAAATTATTATGAAGGAAATTGTGTTCAAACTTTTTCTAAATCTTTCCGGGGAAGGGATTTCATAATAATAACTATGTTTAACTCCCCAAAATTTTTTAAATTATGAGGCTTAAAAAAAGTTTATCGGCTATTCTTATCGTTGTATCAGTTTTTATTTTAGCCAGTGTTGGTGCAAAAGGCTTTATAAGTCTTGAAACCGGCACAGGCGTAGAATACCTGCTGGGAGCAGTAATAACGATGATGCTCATTCTTCTGTCTGCCTGCAATTTTGACAGGAATGCAGAAGATGAAGCAGGACAGAAAAGACGCAGAAAGAGTGCTCTTTTTCTTGTTGCTGCCCTGCTGTTTGCAATGATAAGCGGCGTAAGCACTTTCATTGTGGCAGGTTTTGTGGCAATGATTGTGGTACCGTTTTGCAGCAAAGAACTTCTGCAATGGTTTGCAGGTTTTCTTGACGCTGCGGAATAGCAAAAACACTGTTGTCTTGTAAAAGGCAACAGTGTTTTTTTGTGTTGATGTGTATAACCTGTCGTAAATTTTTGAAAAAATCATCTGTCCGGATATAATATACCGGACTAAAATGATTTTTACAGGTGAAAAAGATGGAAAATCAAGATAATAAACAGGATGATAAAAAAATCGTTGTTTTACAGGTTTTGCCGGAATTGGGACAAGGCGGCGTCGAACTGGGGACAATAGAAGTTGCGTCTGAACTGCAAAAGCACGGCATTGAAAATTATGTAGCTTCGGAAGGCGGCCGGATGGAATATAATCTGGAACGAATCAAAGTTAAGCATTTTACTTTGCCGCTGAAAACCAAAAATATTTTTAAAATGTATCTCAACGCGCTGCGTCTGTCCAAAATCATTAAAAAATACGGCATAACGATTGTTCATGCCCGTTCGCGGGCGCCGGCATGGAGCGCCTATTGGGCAGCCAAACGCTGTGGTGTGCATTTTGTGACAACTTTCCATGGAACATACGGACTGGGACCGTGGGGTATTAAAAAATTTTATAACAAAATTATGACTTATGGTGAACGGGTAATAGCCATATCCAATCACATCCGGCAGCATATATTGAAAAATTATAAAGTTGATGAATCTAAAATCCGTCTGATACACCGCTGTGTAAATATTGATAATTTCAATGTTGAAACAACTTCGGCCGAGCGGATGATTAAGTATCTGGAAGACAATAATATTCCGGAAGCAACGCCGATTGTGACCCTGATAGGACGCCTGACCAACTGGAAAGGTCAGAAACTTTTGATTGAAGCATTGCATCGTATCGCCGATGAGGATTTCTTTTGTGTAATAATCGGTGACGATCAGGGACGCAAAAAATATGCGGCGGAATTGCGTAAGATGATTGAAAAATACGGGATGACCGAGCGATTTTTGTTTATCCGTAATGTCAAGGATATTCCGGCAGCCATGATGGTTTCGGATGTGGTGCTTTCTACGTCGATAGAACCGGAAGCTTTCGGCCGGATTGCCATTGAGGGGCAGGCCATGGGGCGGGTCGTTGTTGCATCCGATATCGGCGGCTCGGTAGAAACGGTTATTGACGGCATAACGGGACGCCTGTATAAAAGTACAAGTGCTGAGGCGCTGGCCGAAGCCATAAAATGGGCGCTGCACCTTTCGTCGGAAGAGCGGGAAAAAATCGGTGCCGCCGGCATAAAAAATGTAAAAGAACATTTTACAAAAAGAATTATGTGTGATAAAACAATTGAGGTTTATAAAGAACTCGTAAATTTATAAAAGTGAAAAGGTAGAAAAAATGGTTAAAATTAAATTGCCTGATGGCAGTGTATCAGATGAAAAAGACGGCATTTCCGGCTTGGAAATTGCCAATAAAATCAGTATAAGTCTCGGTAAAGCGGCTTTGGCTGTTTCCGTTAACGATAAATTACAGGACCTGACCGCTCCGATAACCACCGATTCTACAGTCACTATTATTACCGCCAAGGATAAAGACGGTTTACATATTCTGCGTCACTCTTGTTCACACGTTATGGCCGAGGCTGTTAAGGAGCTGTGGCCGGATGCTCAGGTGACAATCGGTCCGGCAATCGAAAACGGTTTTTACTATGACTTTGCCCGTAAAGAAGCGTTTACGACGGAAGATTTTGCTAAAATCGAAGCCAAGATGCGGGAAATTGTAAAACGTGATGAAAAAATCGAACGGATTGTTATGCCGCGGGCCGAAGCAATTAAATTTTTCAAAGAACAGGGTGAACATTATAAAGTTCAGATTATTGAAGATTTACCTGAAGATGAAACGATAACTCTTTATCGTCAGGGAAATTATACGGATTTGTGCCGCGGGCCGCATGTTCCTTCAACCGGCAAAATCGGCGATGCTTTCAAGATTACCAAAGTTGCAGGTGCCTACTGGCGCGGTGATGCCAAAAATGAGATGCTGCAGCGCTTGTATGCTACGGCATGGCCGACCAAGAAAGAACTGGATGAATATCTGACAATGCTGGAAGAAGCAGCCAAGCGTGACCATCGTAAAATCGGTAAGGAAATGGATTTGTTCCATTTTGAACCGGAATATGCGCCGGGTGCCGTGTTCTGGCATGACAAGGGATATCGTATATACCGCAAGCTGATTGAATATATGCGTAACCGTCAGGAACATAACGGCTATCAGGAGATTTCGACTCCGCGTATTATGGACCGTTGTTTGTGGGTTACTTCGGGGCACTGGGACAAGTATGGAGCACATAACTATTCCGGAAAAACCGAAGACGGTAAAGAATTCTGCATTAAGCCGATGAACTGTCCGGGGGGATTGCTGGTCTATAAACAGGGTGTCAAATCATATCGTGATTTGCCGCTGCGTCTGGCTGAATTCGGTAAGGTTAACCGCTATGAAGCCTCCGGTTCGCTGATGGGATTGATGCGTGTGCGTGAATTTACACAGGATGATGCGCACATTTTCTGCACGCCGGAGCAAATGGAAGATGAATGCATCCGTACGATGAAGTTGATTTTTGATATTTATAAGGACTTTGGTTTTGATAATATTAAAATTTATTTGTCGACTCGTCCGGACAGTATTTATCGTATCGGTTCCGATGAAATTTGGGATTTGTGCGAAAATTCTCTGGCACATGCTTTGGAAAAGCACGGTTATAAATATGAAATTAACGCCGGCGAGGGTGCTTTTTACGGGCCGAAACTGGAGTTCATTCTGCGGGATGCTATCGGCCGCGAATGGCAGTGCGGAACGATTCAGGTTGATATGAATCTGCCGCAGCGTTTTGATATTTCATATATCGGCGAAGACGGTGAAAAACATCAGCCGGTTATGCTGCACCGCGCGTTATTTGGCTCTATTGAGCGCTTTTTGGGCATTTTGATTGAACATCACGCCGGTAAAATGCCGTTGTGGCTGTCGCCGGAGCAGGTTGTTGTTGCGCCGATTGTCAGCGAGTTTGATGATTATGCCAAAGAGGTTGCGGCTGTTTTGACCAAAGCCGGTCTGACAGCTAAAACGGATTTGCGTAATGAAAAAATCAATTACAAAGTGCGCGAACATTCGTTAGAAAAAGTTCCTGTAATTGCCGTTGTCGGTGCCAAAGAAAAGGAAAACCGGACAGTAACGGTACGTCGTCTGGGGTCGGACAAACAGGAGGTTATGTCTTTGGATGATTTTGTGGCAGCTTTGGTAAAAGAGGCTGAAATGCCGCATCGTCACGAATAGACAGCATAAATTTGAACAGACTTTGTTTATAAAAAGATTCCGCGTCTTTGGGCGTGGAATTTTTTTATAAACAAAAGGGATATGTCCATAATATTAACGTAATTTTAGTTTTTTCCCGTTACTATCAAAACAAAAATCTGGAAAAGTGTGTTTTTTCAGGCAGTATTATCATATTTTATTGAAAAATGGAGACAGATATGCGGTACACTAAGTCAGCTTTAGGTTTATTAAATGCTCAATATCGGAGTGTTCTTAAAAAATGTTTTTTGATCAATATGGGGTTGTTTGCACTGAGTGCGCCGGCATTGGCAGATGATTTTTCTCTGAATGCCGCCGACTTAACGACGGTTAAAGATTCGGCTGTAGCTATAAATTGGATAGAGCGTCCGAGTCCGGCAGGTAATGTAAATGACCATGTGATAACTGTAGAGGTTTCTCCAACTAAGACACAATATTTTGAATATAATTATCCGACAAGTGGTCCTACAACAACGCATCAAAATTATTCCGGTAAATCAGATGAAACGATTACGGATTCTTATGTTGATATTTCAGAAGGTACTACGGGTGGTGCAATAGTAATAGGTAATGCAGATAACGTAACCTTTAATGCTGATTTTGTAAAAAATTCATCAGCAGCAGGTTTGGGTGGTGCTGTTGATGTGATTTCAACCGGAGAAAACGGCGTTAATTTTAAAGGAAATTTTATTGCTAACAGTGCAACGGGTTCGGGTGGTGCTATCTTTAATGAAGAGAATGGAAAAATTGGAGAAATTGAAGGTGATTTTATTGCAAATCATGCAGATATAACAGATAGCAGTTTAAATATTTACGCTGGTGGCGGTGCGATTGATAATGACGGTTCAATAGGAAAAATCAGCGGCAATTTTATCAATAACTATGTTCAGTCAACCCGATCAGAAGATAATATAAAAGAAATAGATGCTCAAGGCGGCGCAATTGTGGGTTTTACGGCGGATATCACAAAATCAGGCATAGATATAATTCAGGCCAGCTTTATCCGCAATAAAGCACTGTCGGAGAATGGTGTTGCTGCCGGTGGGGCTATAGCCGGTACAACAATAGGAAATGTAAATGAGTACGGTGCCTTGCTCGACGGAGATTTTTCTTATAATCAGGCTATTTCAACAAATGAAATAGCTCAAGGCGGTGCAATTTACAACAGCAACATAAGTGAAATTCTTGGCTATTTTAAAGGAAATCAAGCTATATCAAATGCTGGTCAGGCATACGGTGGTGCAATTTATTATTCGACAATTGGAAAAATAACTGATGATGGTAAGGTTCTCGGTGGTATAGAAGGTAATTTTGAGAATAATCTGGCTCATGCTAATCGTTCGGCTTTCGGTGGCGCAATTCATAATGGCACAATAAGTAAAATTATTGGTAATTTTATAAAAAATCAAGCTATATCAACTGGTGATGCTGCGGGTGGTGCTATTTACGTTTCATATATTGGTAGAATAACTGATGATGGGAATGTTCTCGGCGGTATAGAGGGTAATTTTGAGAATAATCAAGCTCAGGGAGGCATAAATACTGAAGGTGGTGCAATTTACGATAGTAATATCAGTAAGATTATCGGTGACTTTACCGGCAACCAAGCTGTTTCAGAAGGTGAAAAAGCTGACGGTGGTGCTATTTCCACTTCAGTTATTGGTAAAATAACCAATGACGGCAAGGTTCTCGGCGGTATAGAAGGTAGTTTCAAAAATAATCTGGCGCAGAGTAAAAGTGCCAGCACTTCTGAAGCCTCCGGCGGTGCAATTAACGGCGGAACCATCAGTAAAATTGCCGGTGATTTTGATAGTAATGTTGTGAAAGCAACAAACAGGGCTGCCGGCGGTGGATTTCTAATGCCACAATTGGCGAAATTATTGGTAATTTAAATAAAAATCAGGCAATCATCACTGGTGATGGCGTTAATAGTAATTCCACTGTTTTAGGAGGAGCCATCTATAATTCAACAATCGGAAAAATCTTGGATAACGGCACCGTAGTCGGCGGTATCAATGGTAATTTTGAAAATAACAGTATTGATGCCGTTAACGATGCTTCCGGTGGCGCGATTGATAATAGTACCATAAGTCAGATTACAGGTAATTTTGTTGGTAACATTGCATCCGTAAAGGATAACGAGGTCTTGGGTGGAGCCATCTATAAATCAACAATCGGTAAAATTACGGATGATGGCAAAGTTCTCGGTGGTCTCAACGGTAATTTTGAGAATAATGTGGCTCAGGTCAAAGTTGGTGGTACGGCGTCTGCTTCCGGTGGCGCAATTTCTGAAGGAACGATAAGTCAGATTTCCGGTAATTTTAGCGGAAATAAGGCAATTTCGACAGGTAATATGGCTCAAGGCGGTGCAATTTATAATGCTGTAATTGGTGAAATTACGGCTGATGGTAAGGTTCTCGGTGGTATCAACGGTAATTTTGAGAATAATACGGCTAACGGAGCATCTGCTTTCGGTGGCGCGATTAATTCTAGTACGATAAGCCAGATTACCGGTGATTTTACAGGAAATCAAACTATTGCAGAAAAATACGGAACGTTAGGTGGTACAATTTATTATTCAACAATTGGTAAAATAACCGATGACGGTACAGCTCTTGGCGGTATAAATGGTAGTTTCAAAAATAATACGACGCAGGGTGTTTCCAGCGCTTTAGGAGGCGCAATTGACAATAGTAATATAAGTCAAATTACCGGTGATTTTATCGGAAATCAGGCAATTTCAAGCGCAAGTGCTACAGCTGGTGCAATTTTCAGAGGTACCATAAATACAATTCATGGAGATTTTATTGAAAATAAAGCCATTGGAAAAGCCAATGATGGAGAAGGCGGTGCAATTTATGAAGCCTTGATTGGAAAAATTACGGAAGACGGTAAAATTTTTGGCGGTATAGAGGGTAATTTAAAGAACAATGAAGCTCATTCTGATACTTTGGCTTCCGGTGGTGCAATTTATGGCGGTACGATAAGTCAGATTACCGGTGATTTTGTTGAAAATCAATCGATTTCAAAGAACGGTGCTTATGGTGGAGCTCTAAGTTATGCAACAATTGGCAAAATAACCGATAATGGTACAGTTCTCGGCGGTATCAACGGTAATTTCAAAAATAATACGGCGCAGGGTGTTACCAATGCTCAAGGTGGTGCGGTTTATTCTGGCACAATAAGCCAAATTACCGGCGATTTCACAGGAAATAAGGCTGTTGCAAGCGGTGATACAGCTCAAGGCGGCGCAATATATGGTGGTACCATAAATGTAATTCATGGTAATTTTTCTAAAAACCAGGCTATTACATCTAATGCTGATACAAAAGGCGGAGCAATTTATAATAGTACGATAAGTCAAATTATTGGTAATTTTAGTGAAAATAGTTCTATGTCACAAGGAGAAAGTTCTTATGGCGGTGCAATTGCTGATAGCAGCATAAACACAATACAAGGCAATTTTACGGGAAATCACGCTGAAGCTGGTGATAGAGGTGGAGCCTATGGTGGTGCGATTTATAATTCAACAATCGGCAAAATAACCGATGATGGGAATGTTCTTGGCGGTATAAATGGTAATTTTAACAATAATATAGCCCAAGGGACGGAAACAGCATCTGGCGGTGCAATATACAATAGTACGATAAGCCAGATTACCGGCGATTTCACAGGAAATCAAACTATTGTAGAAAAATACGGAACGTCAGGTGGAGCAATTACAGATTCAACAATTGGTAAAATAACCGATGACGGTACAGCTCTTGGCGGTATAAATGGTAGTTTCAAAAATAATACGACGCAGGGTGTTTCCAGCGCTTTAGGAGGCGCAATTGACAATAGTAATATAAGTCAAATTACCGGTGATTTTATCGGAAATCAGGCAATTTCAAGCGCAAGTGCTACAGCTGGTGCAATTTTCAGAGGTACCATAAATACAATTCATGGAGATTTTATTGAAAATAAAGCCATAGGAAATACCAATGATGGCGAAGGCGGTGCAATTTATGATGCCTTGATTGGAAAAATTATGGAAGATGGCACAGTCCTTGGCGGTATAGAGGGTAATTTAAAGAACAATGAGGCTCATTCTGATAATTTGGCTTATGGTGGCGCAATTTCTGAAGGAACGATAAGTCAGGTCACCGGTAATTTTATAGAAAATAAGGCTGTTGCAAACAATGGTACGGCTTCTGGCGGTGCAATTAACAGTGTGACAATCGGAAAAATCTTGGATGATGGCACCATAGCAGGCGGTATCAACGGCAATTTTGAAAATAATCTGGCACAGGGAACGATGGATGTTCACGGCGGCGCTATCCACCTCGGAACCATAAGCTCGATTCATGGCAACTTTAGCGGAAATAAAGCAATCACAACGAATGGCACGGCTCAAGGTGGCGCGATTATGAATATTACAACAAATGAAATTGTTGGTGACTTTGCTCAAAATAGTGCTGTCGGAAAAATATCTGCCGGTGGTGCAATTTATAATTCAGATAGCAATTCAATCGGCAGTTTAACCGGTAATTTCAATGATAATAGCGCTGTATCTGACGGTCTTGCTCAAGGCGGTGCCATTTTTAACCAAAGTAAAATTGACAGTATCAGCGGTAATTTTACAAATAATCATGCCTCATCTGCAGAGTTTGCCTCTTATGGCGGCGCAATTTTAAATACGGGTGAAATTGGTAAAATCAGCAATGCTGTATTCAGCGGCAACTACGTTGAGGGAGTCACAAACGAAGCAGGTGCCGTAACAGACGGCGGTGCTGTCTGGAATGCCGGAAAGATTACCTTTGAGGGTAACAACGTATTCAAAGACAACTATAAAATCGTTGACGGTAACAAAGAAGCCAATGATATCTACAATGCCGGAGCAATCTATGTTGCCGAAAACGGCAGTCTGGATATTTCTGGCGGTATCAGCGGCAACAAAGATGCGCCATCCAGTGTTATCAATATCGGGGAAGGCGGTCTGCTTCAAATTCATGATGCGACGGTTTCTGACAATACGATTTATATGAATGCCGATTCAACGCTGGCTTTGGACGTGACGAACTTCGGCGGAAGTTCAGACGAACAAACCGGCGGTAAAATTGACGGTAATATTGTCTTGAACGCCGACAGCACACTTAAAGTTTCAACTTATAATGTGTTTGGCGAGGATGAGGGCGAAAGCACATATCAGTTTGCCACTAATGTTGACACCAATAACGGAGAGTGGAAACTGGATACAAAAGTTGAAAATCTCTTATACAATTATGACGGGCCTGTTTTAAACGATGAAAATAATACTTTGACGCTGAAATATAAAAAGAAAACAGCAGAAGAAGTAGCCGATGCTTTTGGAACGGATATGGAAATGTCTGAAGAAATTTTGGCATGGTCCAGCCCGAAAGCTGACGATAATAATCAGTTTAACCGTATAAGTGATGAAATAAACAGACGGGCGCAGCAAGGCGATAAAAGTCTGGTCAATGATATGTCCGATTTGCACGAAAATACACAGGGTAATCTGGATGTAGCCCGCTACTTTGGCGATTTGGTCTCTAAAAACGTGACCGAACATCTGAACAGCCGCGAAGGAGAAGATTTGTGGGCTTACAAATACGGACTTTCCGGCGGTGATGCGGTTCAACGCAATGCTCAGGTCTGGGTAGATGCTTTGTTCTCTTCGGCTGAAAACAGCGGCGATTTGGATTACTCTTCCGATACAACGGGTGTTATTGCCGCCGTTGAGGGCAAACCAACTCAGAATCTGCTGGTCGGTGCCGGTTATGCTTATCAGCAAACCGATATGGACAGCGGCAGCAAGAGTTCGGATATTGATACGCACAGCGTGTTTGGTTATGGCGAATACAGCTGGAGACAGTGGTTTGTCAATGCGCTTGTTTCATATAATATGTCTTCATTTGACCAGACGAAAAAAGCATTCGGCGAATCAATCAGCAGTGATTTTGATACCGATGTGCTGGGGGCTCAGCTTTTGGTTGGTCAAAATCTGGGCAGCTGCAACGGCGAAACCTTACTGCGTATCAGACCGCAGGCCGGTGTGAGATATTATAAAATCAGTCAGGACGGCTATAAAGACAGTGCCGGCGTACAGTATGGCGATATTGACAGCGATGTTATAACGGGTGTTGCCGGAGTGGAAGTTGTGGTCGATACCGAAATCAACAATACGCAGGTTGAGCCTAAGGCTTTCGTTAATGCAACGTATGACTTCCAAAATGACGACGCGACGACGGTAATCAAATTGCCAAACGGAAACGGTTATACGATTTCGCAGTCTGCAAACGGTAAGTTTGGTATTGAAACCGGTGTTGGTATTGATGTCAAAATGAATGACAGAGCCACAGTCGGTGCAATGTACCAATATGACTGGCGTGATGACTATTCGGCACATACAGGTTTGCTGAATGTCAAATACGCATTCTAAAAAAAGCTAAGCCTGAAAAACACTCGGTTTTTATAAATCGGGTGTTTTTTATTGTTGACAAAGTTGTAGTATTTGTCTATAATTCAGCTGCTTTCATATTATTAACTTAAATATATAGCTTATGGATTTTATAAATTATTTATGGCTGCTGTTTAGGGCCAGTCAGGGACTTTTCAGCCGGCAAGAAACAGAAAAGCTGTGTCTGGAATATTGTCTGACAAAAAATAAAAGAGTAAAACGTTTATTGCTTTATCAACTGAGGGAAGAAAATCCGTACAATCTGCAGGTATATCTTGCGACTTGTGGTGAGGCTTTGTGGGATTTGTATCTGGAAGTTCATGAATGTCTGCCGCAGCATCTGAGTATGGAACGGACATTTATCCGCTACGCGCCGATAACAGTCTTTTCCAGATTAAGCCAGCCATTCAGTCCGGCCGGCGAAGAAGAGTTGTTTAAATCTTATGAGGCCGGCGAACAGATTGAAAAGGCAAAATGGTACGTAAAAAATTTTAATTTGTCGGTACCGGCGTTTGAATGTGTGTTGCAATGTGCCGAAAATGTGACGGACACACTACGTGAAGAGGATAATCTGAATCTTTTGCGGCGGGCTGTGGAACGATTGGTTAATCATCCTTCCGGACTCAGTGCTTTATCGGATGAAAATATCCAGTTGCGTTTGCTGAACTTTTCTGAAAATCGTTTTTTTACCGAAAAATTTTTGCATTTCTACAATATGCGGACAAGACCGGGCGAGAAAGTAACGCAAAAATTACTGGAAATCAGCGGTAAGGATTCTTATTACATCAGAGAAGTTTTATCGCACAGTTGTTTCGGCCCGCAAAGAGAAAAGGTTTTCAAGGCATTTCCGGAGCTGAAAGCAGAAATCTTGTTTTCGGAGCTTGCTTATAAGGCCGTAACGATGGATTTGCAGGAAGCTGAGGTAATGAACAGCCTTTTTTACCGCCTCATGGTCAGTTACAACAAAGAAGACAGGTGCAAGTATTATTGGTCTGTTTATGGCAAAAGCGGCTTGTTGCTGCCGTTATGTATGGCGCTTAATGTCGAAAGCCCGTGCCACAGACTGGAGCTGATTAAAAAAGCTGTCCGGTCTTGTGAAGAGCGGTACAGAATCAATCCCGAATTTGAGCAAATGGCAGTATTGTTGCGCAAATTTTTGGCAGAAGAAAAACAAAAAGCGCATTGAACAAAAAAGAAGTACGGTTAAAAACGGCCGCTACTTCTTTTTTTTATTGACAAATTCAAATATTTTATTTATAAACAACCTGAATTTATAGAATTTTTACCCAAAGAGTCGTAAAAATTTCAAGCTCCGAGGAGTCCGTCAGCCAGCGAGGTTTCGCACACTGACGTAAATTTGTTTGTATGAACAAGGTAATGAAGGTAAAACAGAAATGTTTGAAAATTTGACCGATAAGCTGAGTCAGGCTTTTTCCAAGATAACTTCCCGCGGGGTGTTGTCTGAAAAAGATATTGATGATGCTATGCGTGAAATACGCGTGGCCTTGTTGGAAGCAGATGTTTCTTTGCCGGTTGTCAAAGAATTTATTGCCAAAGTCAAAGAACAATCCTTGGGAGAAAAAGTCGTTAAATCCGTGCAGCCGGGGCAAATGGTTGTCAAAATTGTCCATGATGAACTGGTCAAACTTTTAGGCAGCGGTACCGAAAGCCTGAATTTTAACGTGCCGGCACCGGTATGTTTTTTGATGGTCGGTCTGCAAGGTTCGGGTAAGACGACGACTTCAGCCAAAATAGCCGCCAAATACAAAAAAAATAAACGCGTGCTGTTGGCTTCTCTGGATGTTTATCGTCCGGCAGCTCAGGAACAGCTGGCACAACTGGGACGGCAAATCGGGGTGGATACTCTGCCGATTGTTGCCGGTGAACAGCCACTGGAAATCACCCGCCGCGCTTTAGCCGAGGCCAAAAAGGGCGTTTATGATTTGTTGATTTTGGATACGGCCGGCCGTCTGCAAATAGATGAAGCATTGATGGCTGAAGTTGCCGATGTCAAAAAACTGGCCCAGCCGGCTGAAACATTGTTGGTTGCCGACGCGCTTATCGGTCAGGAAGCTTGCAATGTGGCCAAAGAATTTAATGACAAAACGGGTATTACCGGTTTGGTTTTGACCCGTATGGATGGTTCTTCCCGCGCCGGAGCCGCTCTTTCTATGAAAATGGTAGCCGGTGTACCGGTTAAACTTCTGGGAACGGGTGAAAAAATCGATGAACTTGAAGAATTTCATGCTGACCGCGTGGCCGGCCGTATTTTGGGGCAGGGCGATGTTGTTTCTCTGGTTGAAAAAGCCATGGAAAACGTTGATAAGGCCGAAGCCGAAAAAATGGCCGGAAAAATGCTTAAGGGCACATTTGATTTGAATGATATGCTTGAACAGCTGCGGCAGATAAAAAAGTTAGGCAGTATCGGGAGCATTGTTGGTATGCTTCCGGGGTTGTCTAAGTATAAATCTCAGATTGAAGAGTCCGGAATGTGCGACAATCTGATGAAAAAACAGGAAGCAATTATTCTTTCTATGACTAAAAAAGAACGATTGAATCCCGATTTGATTAAGGCCTCTCGTAAGAGAAGAATCGCACAGGGTTCCGGAGTCACGGTTCATGACGTCAACGTTTTACTCAAATCGTATGAGCAAATGTCCGGCATGATGAAAAAAATGGGCAAGTTCGGCTCTTTGTCGGCAATGTCTAAAATGTTTAAGGGAAATCCGCTCGGCGGTATGCCGTTCGGCGGGTTTAACAAAAGATTTCCGTTTTAAGCGGAAAAATATAACAAAAGAAAGGAAAAATATAAAATGTCAGTACGTATCAGACTTTCACGCAGTGGTTCCAAAAAACGTCCTTATTACCGCATTGTTGCGGCAGACCAGAGAGCACCGCGTGATGGCAGATTCATTGAAAAATTAGGTTCTTACAATCCGTTGCTGCCTCAGGATCATGAAGCAAGACTGGTTGTAGATAAAGAAAAAGTTGCCGCCTGGCTGGCAAAAGGCGCTCAGCCGACCGACAGACTGCAGAAATTGTTTGCAACACTGGGTTTGTGTGAAGCTCCTAAAATCGTTCCTCAGCCTAAAAAATCTGCTCCTAAAGCAAAAGCTGTTGAAAGAATGAAAGAAAAAGAAGCCAAAGCTGCTGCCGCTGCCGAAGCATCTTCTTCTGCTGAATAATTTTCGGCAATGTAACAATTAGGTAGTTATTTTGAGCCTTAGATTGGAACTTTAATGACTGAAAAAAAGGTATGTCTCGGAAAAGTTGTGGCCGCGCATGGTTTGCGGGGTGAAGTAAAAGTACACAGCTATACCGCCCGTCCGGCTGATATAGATAAGTACGGCGAAGTGGAAACAAAAGACGCTGCCCGAAAATTCAAAATTAAAGTTGTCGGTCCGCATAAAGAGGTGCTGCGTCTCAAAATTGAGGGGATAACAGACCGTAATGCCGCCGAAGCACTGGTCGGAACGGAATTTTACGTCGACAGAAGTGTTTTACCGCGGCTGCCGGAAGAAGAATATTATCTGACCGATATTATCGGTTTGAAAGTATATCTGAACACCTTGGATAAAGAAATCGGAACGGTTGCACGTTTCAGCAACTTTGGCGCCGGAGAAATTATCGAAATCAAAGTTTCCGGTAAAAAAGAAACGGAAATGTTGCCGTTTACCAAAGAATATGTGCCGACAATCAATCTGGAAGAAGGTTATATTATTGTTTCGTCTGCAACAATGGTTTTTGCGGAAAACGATGACGAGGAAAAAGATGGCGCTGAATGTTAAAATTCTGACCATTTTTCCGGAAATTTTTCCCGGTTTTTTAGGAACGTCTTTAACAGGACGGGCCTTAAAGGAAAATATCTGGAACCTTGAAGCCGTGAATATCCGTGACTATGCCTTTGATAAACATGGTTCGGTAGATGATACGCCATGTGGCGGCGGTGCCGGAATGATTATGCGTCCCGATGTGTTGGGCAATGCCATTGAACACAATTACAAGGGAGGTAAAATCATTTATATGAGTCCGAAAGGACAAATGCTGACGCAAAAAAAAGTGCATGAATTAAGCCATGAAGATAATCTGACAATTATCTGCGGCCGGTTTGAAGGAATTGACGAGCGGGTTTTGGAAGAATACAATATCGAAGAAATCAGCATCGGTGACTATATCCTGACCGGCGGTGAGCAGGCAGCAATGATAATGCTTGACGCGGTTGTTCGGCTTTTGCCGAATGTGCTTGGTAATGCGGCTTCAACCGAAAACGAAAGTTTTGAAAACGGTTTGTTGGAATATCCGCAGTATACGCGCCCGATAGAATGGAAAAACCGCAAAGTACCGGAAATTCTCCTAAGCGGTCATCATGAAAATGTGGCTAAATGGCAAAAAGAGAAGGCTCTGCAAATAACTAAAGAAAGACGTCCGGATCTGTTAGAAAAAGCTTGATTTCAGACAGATTTTGGTTTATAAGGTAACAAATTAACAAAAAAGGTAAAACTAATGAACATTATTGAAAATATTGAAAAAGAGCAAATTGAAAAGCTCATGGAAGGCAAAAATATGCCGACATTTAAGCCGGGTGATACTTTGCGTGTTCATACCAAAGTAAAAGAAGGCGACCGTGAACGTATTCAGGTTTATGAAGGTGTTTGCATTGCGCGTAAAAACGATGGTTTGAATTCTTCTTTCACTGTTAGAAAAATTTCTTTTGGTGAAGGGGTTGAACGTGTATTCCCGTTGTATTCGCCGAATGTTGCAAAAATTGAAGTATCCCGTATCGGTAAGGTTCGCCGTGCAAAATTATATTTCCTGCGTGCTTTGCGTGGCCGTTCTGCCCGTATTGCCGATGATTTGTCCGTATCGGTCAAAGACGCTAACGCCGGTAAGTAATCATACGGTTTAAAACTAACTTTTATACCCGAAACAGATTTTGTTTCGGGTATTTTTGTATAACCTGAACGAAAAATTTTAAGAAATTAACACTTAGGAAATTATACTGATG
>JAUNIW010000026.1 GCA_030523245.1 Pseudomonadota bacterium | reverse complement strand
TAAAGGGGTTTTGTTACAAAAAAATGAATTTTTTCGTCTATTTTACAATATTGTTTGCACTTATGCAAAAATCATGATATTCTTATAAAAAGTGAGGATATCATGCGTAACTTGTATAATGCCATACCCTTGACGACAGAGCAAAAAGTTGCCTATATCCGTGTTTTGACTTATCTTGCAAAATCTGATAAAAACCCTGAATTCATAGAAAAAGATTTTATCAAAGTACTTTTAGACCGCATGGATTTATCTCCTGATGTTTTGAAAAAAATTTACGTACCGCGAAACAGTCAGGAACTTTATCGGGCCCTGATGCCGATTTGTACGCGACCTATTGCCATAGATTTATTGCACTGCCTGTGGTTTGCCGCGTCCTTTAATTCCATAATCTCTGATGACGAAATTATGGTTATTCGTAAAATTGCACAAATTCTGCGTATTGATAATGATACCTTGTTAAATATTCATAATTTTGTTTCTGATGAAATTATGTTTTTACAACATGCCCGTGAAGTTCTGGAAGCAGAAGAACTCAGATGCTGAATTTTCGGATAATAAAAAAAATCTCCGTTATTACCGCGGAGATTTTTCTTTCGGAAACTTTATTTTTTTACAATAACAATTGACGGTATTTTTTTGCTGATTTCGCTCCGTGCGCTAACCTGCAGATTTTCGGCAGGAACAGACATGGTCAGCATATCGCCGAAAATCTTTGCCGTTTCATTCTGCACACGTTCCTGAGCCGCCGTATCCATCGGCATAATGGCAATTACTTCAAAACGCGAATCCGGATTATCTCTCAAAGCTTTTTGCACGGCACTGCTCAGCTGGGAATAATATTCAACATTTTCATCCGTAAAATCCACGGAAAAAATCGTTCCGGCAATTTGCTGAACCGGTTCTGCCACGGTTTTTGCCTGTTGCGGAGCGGTCGTTTTCAGGGCATGCTGAACACTTTCCGGCGAAGCCTTTGATGCGGCTTTTGTCTTTTTTGCCGGTTCGATATCTTCTATCACACCGATTTTTTTGCCGAGTTTGACTCTTTTACGGGTTGTACGGACAGATTTATCTTTTGCCAGAGACTTATAAACTTTTACCGGCCGGATTGTCTTAAATTCTGCGGTACCGTTTTCAGGTACAGACAGTGCAGCCGGCGCAGCATTGACATAACCGGCAGCCACATCCACATTCAGTCGGGTAATTTCAGCCCGAAACTGACGCGCTTTCTCCTGTTCACCGGCAATATCCGCCTTTACGGCAGCTATTAAATCTTTATTGGTATTTTCCTGCTGCTCCAATGCAGAAGAAATGATATTTAAGTCCGCATGGTCTACATCATAGGCTCCAGGAATGGCATAAGTTGCATTGACGGTTGACTTCAACGCTGCCAGCTTTTCCTGTTCGGCTATAACCTCGGAAGAAATACCGGCCAATTTCTGCGTTCCGCTTTCCAATGTCCCCAAATTCTCCTGTGCTTTCATCAAAGCGGAAACCAAATCCGGATTTGAAGGAGTGGTGCCTGCCTGCAGCTTTACTTCTATTGTGTTGATAATTGCATTATATTCTGAATCGTTTTCGGCAATAGACTGATTGATTTGCGCCAGTTTCTGCGCACTCGCATTTACCGCATAATGAATATTATTATATTCTCTTGTAAACTCATTGACTTTCTTACCGACAAACGAACCGCTGCTATTCGAAACATTGAGTACCGGAGAAGGGCTGACTCCCGGATATTGAACTTCATTTGTCGCGCAGGCTGCCAATAAGAGCGCCGTTGCCGAAAGTAATGCAAAATTTTTCATAATCTGTGCCTTATACCTCAAGTTGATTGTTTTCACGGTTCTATTTGTAAAGTGTTTTTACTAAAAAAACAATTAAAGAATTAAGGGTTTGTGTAAAATTTTTAAAAAACAGAAAAAAAAGCTTGCATTTATATTTTTTTTGTTCTATTAGAATACGCAGTTGCTGCGCCCGTAGCTTAATTGGATAGAGCATCTGACTACGGATCAGAAGGTTGTGAGTTCGAATCCCGCCGGGCGCGCCAGTTTCAAACCCTCTCATTTGAGAGGGTTTTATTTTATCCCGATGTAATCACGCTTATACGACAAAATTTATATTTCAGTTTATATCACTGACGTTAATAGCTATCCCCACTAAACTGAAGGATTTCAGTAAAGCATGTATTAAAAAAAATGCCTCCGGCTTCTGACCAAAGGCATTTTGTATTTTTTGCGAAAGTTTACTTACGGCGCAGGAAAGACGGGATATCCAGCTCGTCTCCGGAAAGCTCCGGCGCATCATTGCTTTCTTCATCAGAAAATCTTACGATATCCTCCGGTAAATCTTCCTGTTCTTCTTTCTTCTTACGATTACGAATACCGATAACTCTTTCAATAAATGTCGGTTTTACGCCGTCATCGTCTATTTCTTCAATTTCCTCCGAAGCGGCAATCGGTTCGGCCGGTTTACTGTCTTTGAAGATATCAACATCACTTTCCTGAAACAGAACAGGTTCTTCTTCATTGTTTAAAACATTTTGAATGGATGTTTTGCTGGAAAAGAAGTCATCATCTGAGGCAACGGCACTGAATTCCGTGCTGCCGGCTTCAATATCTTCTGCTTTGCTTGATGAGCTGTTCATAATGGCACTGAATAAAGCTGATGCCTGCGGAACTTCCGGCAGTTCATCCGATTTATCCAGTGAAGCAAAATCATTATCCAAAGATTCGTCTTCCGGCGTTTTTTCGGTTTCCGGTTGTTCTGTTGTTTCCAAAGACTCCGCAACAGGTTCTTCATCTTCATAATCCAGAGAAACCGGCTCCAAATCAATTTCATCATTCAGACTGACAGCCGGAGCAAAAGCCGCATCATCATAACTCTGATCAATAAGCGAAGGTTCTTTGATACGCGGTTGAACTTCCGGTTGAGGTTCTCCGTCATTGATACCGGTAACCACAATTGAAACCCTGATTTTTCCGGCAAGCTTTTCATCATAGCTTGAACCAAAAATGATATTGGCATTGTCATCAACTTCTTCTTTTATGATAGAAGCAGCTTCATCAATTTCCATAAGAGTTATATCATCACCGCCGGTAATATTTATCAGGACGCCTTTGGCACCATGCATTGAGCAATCATCCAAAAGCGGATTGGATAAAGCCTGTTTGGCTGCTTCCTGCGCACGGTTTTCGCCTTCTGCCTCGCCGGTTCCCATGATAGCTTTTCCCTTGTCCTGCATAATATTTTTTACATCAGCAAAATCCAGATTGATTAACCCCGGCATCATCATCAAATCGGTGATGGAACGGACGCCCGAATACAATACGTTATCTGCCAGCAGAAAGGCATCAGCCAAAGTTGTTTTTTTATCGGCTATACGGAATAGATTCTGGTTCGGGATAACAATGATACTGTCAACTTCACTGGTAAAATTAGCCAAAGCACCCTCAGCTGTTTCCATACGTTTACGCCCTTCAAAAGAAAACGGTTTAGTTACAACGCCGACCGTCAAAATTCCTTTTTCTTTGGCAATATGAGCCACAACAGGTGCCGCACCGGAACCTGTACCGCCCCCCATACCGGCGGTAATAAATACCATATTGACGCCTTCCAGCTCACGGGCAATTTCATCTTTAGCTTCTTCTGCGGCAATTTTACCGATTTCCGGACGAGCTCCGGCACCAAGTCCCTGCGTGATTTCCAATCCCAATTGGATTTTACGGCTGGCTGAAGAATGAGCCAGTGACTGCGCATCCGTATTCGCTACAATAAAATCGACGCCTTCCAGATTCTGGGCAATCATATTATTAACGGCGTTTCCGCCGCCGCCACCCACACCAATTACGGCAATACGCGGCTTTAAATGTGATACTGTGGTATCGGCAACACCCAATTTTATTGACATCTATTCTTCTCCCAGTTAGCTAATTCACGTCCAATTAAGTTTTAAAATAATGGAAATAGATTAAGTTTTTGTTACTATTTTTAAGAATTTTGGCGTATCCAGTTAAAAATTTTTGTAAAACAGCCGCCTTCCCCCACAGGTCTGTTGACAATTTTCTTAGGTTTACGCTCGGTATTGTTTGTTGCCAGATACAAAAGCCCCAGCGCCGTAGAGAATGTCGGATTGTTAATAATTTCAGGTATTCCCTGAATATTACGCGGTCCGCCCAAACGTACCTGTTTATCCAAAATAACAGCTGCCACGTCACGTATTCCCGGAAGCTGGCTGCAACCGCCCGTTAACACAACACGGTGATTTTGACGCTTATGCAATCCCTGCTGAGCCAAACGACGTGATACCATTTCAAAAATTTCTTCTACCCGCGGTGCAATAATCTTTATTAAATCCGAGCGGTGCATTTGCCGGATAGAACTGTCGTCCTCTTCTCCCAGCGGATAAACATTGATACTTTCATATTCGTCATGACTGACCAAAAAGGCGCAGCCATGCCGGTTTTTTAAATCTTCGGCATGGGCAAAAGAAGTTGTTAACCCCTGCGTGATGTCTTTGGTAATATTTATGCCGCCAACCGGCAAAGTCGAAAAAGACACCGGTACGCCGTTTTTGAAAGTCGCCATACTTGTCGTACCGCCGCCGATATCAATAATTGTCGCACCATATTCCCGTTCATCTTCGACCAGACAAGCCATTCCCGAAGCATAAGCCGACAGCACCTTATTTTCAATATCCAGATGAGCAGCTTCCACCACCGAAGCCAGATTTTTATAAAGTACATGCGGATACATTCCCAGCAAAATGCCGGCGGAAAGTTCTTCACCGTATATATTCATCGGGTCTTTTACATCTTCACTGCCGTCAATTTTATAGCCTACGGGCAGACAGTGTATCAGTTCGTTATTTTCCACATTAACTTTACTTAAAACCCGTTCTCTGACTTTAATAATATCCGCTTCGCTGACCGGCCGATTCTTTTTCAGGGTAACAGATTCGCTGCGCAGACGGCTGCAGGTTTTGTCGCCGGAAACATTTAAAATCACGCTGTCTATGCGTTCTCCGGCCATTTGTTCGGCCGCTTCAACCGCATTGCATACGGATAATGTTGCCTGATTGATATCCGTGATAACACCGTTTTTTATGCCTCTGGAGGCATTATAGCCGTAACTGACGATGTTAATCTTTTTGTCTTTGCCGATATGTGCAATCAGACAGCAAACTTTTGAAGATCCAATATCCAGTGCGGCAATAGTGGAACGGTTCACGGCGAATTTTCCTCAAACTTTCATTTATGGGTTAGTATCTTTGTTACTGATTTTTACAATAACCTTATTTTTTAATCTTAAATCAATGAAAGTTAATTTACGTTTAAGAATACCACGGGTTTTATCTAATTTGACCAATTTTTTCCATGCCGTGTCTATATTGTCTTCCGGTAATTTAACGGTTATACCGTTCAAAACATCATCAAAAGTCAGATTCCAGCGCCGTTTGGAAATAAAATTAGCAACCTTTACCCGAGAAAACAGCTCGCTGTCTTTTTCGATAATCTGCAACAAAGCATTGATATGTTCCGGCGCTTCTTCCCCCACAATCTGTAAGATATTTTTTTGCGGGACATATTCTGTTTCAATAATTTTACCGTCTTCATCAATCGGATAAAATTCATTTTTATACTGCCAGATTGATTTTACTTTTTTCTCGCGAATACTGATATGAATGATATTCGGGAAATAGCGGCGACTTACACTGGCATCTCTGACCCACGGCAGCGTCTTAACTTTATCGCAGACGGACTTTAAGTCTATTTCCAGAATATTATCTCCGCGTTTCAGACCGATAACACGTAACACATCTTCTTTCGGCGTTTTAACACGACCTTCCAGCGTCACGTCATCCAATCCCCAGCCGGCCGTAGCCGTTTTATTATATATTTCAACCAAAAGCGAATCGATATGTTTGCTGACCAGATTGTGACGGACAGTTATAACACCGAAAGTGACAAGCCAAACACAGCCGATAAGAATTAAATTTCCCATCAGACGGTACGGCCACAATATCGGCGCATATATTTTATTATCAATCGTTCCCATGTTGTTTACCGATAACTTTGACTTCCCATTGTAAATCCACACCCGTTTGCGCTTTTACCATATCATGAACTTTCTGCCCCAGAGTTTCTAAATCCGCCGCCGTTGCCGAACCGTCATTGAGCATAAAATTGCAATGTTTTTCCGAAAATGAAGCTCCTCCGATTTTCAACCTATCACCTCCGGCATTTTTGATAAACTCCCAGGCCCGGCCGTTCAGAGGATTTTTAAAAGTCGAACCTGCCGTCCGTACATTTTGCGGCTGGTGTTCCTTGCGGTAGGCTGCATTTTTTTCGATAATCTCTTTTATTTTTTCTGCCGGCATTTTTTCTGTTTTGAAAGAAACCTGCAAAATAATCCAGTCTTCCGGAAAACGGCTTTCCCTGTAAGAAAAATTAAAGTCTTCCGGCTGCACTTCAAAGATTTCACCATGACCATTCATAACTCTGGCTTTCAACAGTACTTTCGATACTTCACTGCCGAAACAACCGGCATTTGAGCGCAACAAACCGCCAATACTTCCCGGTATGGAACAAATAAATTCCAATCCGCCGATACATTCTGCCAGAAGTATTTTTTTCAACTGCGCATTTTTCAAACCGCTGCCTGCGGTCAATAGGTTATTTTCCAGACGCCATGATGAAAATTCAGGCGCATCCAATTTGATGACGACACCGGAAATTCCCCCGTCCCGCACTAACAGATTAGAACCGCCGCCTAAAATAAAAACCGGCATATTCTGCGGCTTATGCCGCAAAAAAAACTGTAAATCCGCCTCATCCTGCGGAAAAAACATAACCTCGGCCGGACCGCCGACATTCAGCCAGGTATATTTTCTTAACGGTTCATCAAATTTATATTTACCCCGAACCGGCGGAAGACTCTGTTTTATTTCTTTCATCAGTACATATCCTTATCTTCCGATGCCGTATTCTTACGCGTAATTGCCAAAAGCATGCCGACTTCTATAGCCGTTCCCAATAAAGACGAACCGCCGTAAGAAATGAACGGCAGAGTCATTCCCTTGGTCGGTATAATATGCAGTGACGAAGCCATATTCACAAAAGCCTGCACTCCCAAAGAAGCCGCCAGTCCGACTTCGGCATACATAACAAACAGATTACTTTCTTTCATGGATAATTTCAAAGCACGGATGACAATAACCGAAAACAGCAAAATAATCACCAGACAAAGCCATACGCCGTATTCTTCTCCGGCAACCGCAAAAACAAAATCCGTATGGGCATCCGGAATCGATAATTTCACTGTTCCTTCTCCCGGACCTTTGCCGACCAGATTTCCATTTTGGAAAGCGGCCATAGCCCGATTTATCTGGAAACTCGTCTCGTCACTTCCGTACAAAAACTGGTCAACACGAGCCCTGAAGTGCGGAAATGTAAAATACAAAACCGTCAGGGACACTATTCCGCCGACAAATGCAGCCCCTACAAAAAACCACGGCAGTCCGGCCAAAAACAACTGCAGGCCGAACACGGCCGTCACCAGCAGCGTCATACCGACATCAGGTTGCAATAAAAGCAGACAGACAACAACCAGATAAGCGGCAATTGCAAAAGCCTGCCCCTGAAAATAATCTAATTTTTTTCCCCGTTCCAAAAGCCATGCCGTCAAAACGATAAAAATCGGCTTCATTAACTCAGACGGCTGAAGAGAAAAACCCAAAATATAAATCCAACGGCGCGCACCTTTAATTTCCACACCGAAAAATAATGTCAGCACTAAAAAAATCAGCAGCACACCAAAACCCAAAATTGAAATACGGCGAATCGTCTTTAAACTGAATAAAGATAATCCCAGCATAACAATTACGGACAAAACGGCAAATTGCGCCTGTTTACGCACCAAGGCAAAATCATCCAGTTTCAGCCGGTTTGCAATGGCCGGACTGGCTGTAATATCCAGAATTATACCGATAACAAGCAGAGCCAGTGACACAAATAAAGTGACTTTATCTACTGTCCATAACCACTTGACAACGGCATTATGACTTTGACGCGAAAAATTGACCATAACCGTTTACCTTTACAAAAAAGCGCCCAATCCGATAAACGCAAGCAGCAACGCCGCTCCCCAAAAACTCAGCACAACCTTTTTTTCCGACCAGCCGAGCTGTTCAAAATGATGATGCAGCGGTGCCATACGGAAAAAGCGTTTTCCGGTCTTTTTAAAATAAACAACCTGAATCATAACCGATACCGTTTCCATAACAAAAACACCGCCGACAACAGCCAACAAAATTTCGTGCTTGGTCATAACGGCAATCACGCCTAAAATAGCCCCCAGAGCCAGCGATCCCGTATCTCCCATAAAAACTTTGGCTTTCGGTTTGTTAAAATACAAAAATCCCAGACAAGAACCAATCAGCGCCGCACAAACAACCGTTATTTCACCACAACGCGGAATATACAGCATATTAAACGCCGCTGCATCAGGCAGCCCGCAGTAATAAGCCACAACCATAAAAACGGCAAATGAAATTATTAAAAGACCGGATGCCAGTCCGTCCAAACCATCGCTCAGATTCACGGCATTTGACGAACCGGAAATAACCACAACGGCAAAAGGAATATACAACCAGGATAAATTCAGGCAGATATCCTTGAAATACGGGAAAAACAAGGTAGTATTTATGCCGCGCGGCGTAGCAGCCGTGATAATACTGGCGGCAAGCAGTGCCGTTAAAAACTGCAAAAACAGCTTCATTCGCGCGGTCATCGCATTGGAATTCTGCCGTTTTACTTTCCAATAGTCATCAACGAATCCGGTAGCACCGTAAACAAGTAAAACCAAAATACTCACCCAGACGAAATGATAAGTAATGTTGGCAAACAGGAAAATGGCAAGAATCGATGTTCCCAAAATCAAAATTCCGCCCATTGTCGGCGTACCTTTTTTGTTTTTCAGATGAGACTGAGGACCGTCCGAACGTATCGGCTGTCCTTTTTTTTGATGATTATGCAAAAAATTGATAAGCGGATATCCGCACAACAGGCTCAGCAGCAGCGACAAGGCAAATGCCAATCCGGCTCTGAACCATATAGAACAATCCACACACATAAGCGCCAACATATTTTATTCTCCCGAAATTTTGTCTGAGTTTAAACTGAATATCTAAAATAAGTCTTAAAAAGAAGATAAAATCCATTTAAATTTACGAGAATTTTACTATTATGTTGATAACCTATAAAAAATTATCGGGAGAATATTTATGAGAATCACGCCGTTATTTGCTTTTTCATTTGTATTGAGCTGTCTGGCTCTGCCTGCGACGACAAATGCCGCAGATGATTTGTTTGGCGACCTTGATGAAGAAGACACTCTTTTCGGTGCCGAAACCGCTGCCGAATCAAACAAAAACACGGAAAAGCCGAAAACATTATCGGCTTTTATATCCAGCCGGATTCCGGCATCATCTGCCAAAAATATTGAGAAAGCTGAAAAAGTCTTTTGTTATACGGTTGAATATGCCGCCAAGGACTATACCGGTTATACGATTGATAATCTGGCCATAACAGGTTCCTGCGGCGAACTTTCCGAAGAAGGAAGAAGTTTGATTAAAGATATGCTTCTCGGCAACAACCTGATATTTTCATCATCTTCCGACAGATGTGATATTTCACCGCGCATTCTGTTCCGCTATATAAACGGAATCGACAGTACCGATATTTTACTTTCGGCACCATGTCATTCCCTGACATTTTATCACGGACAGGATATTATCAGTCTTAATGCCGCTCCCGGAAAAAATATTATCGAGCAGCTTGTGACAACATACTCTTCGCTGGGTGAAAAATTTTTATCACCGGCACTTTTGGGACAGGTTGTACCTAACGGACAGGTTCTGACACAAGACCAAAAAGAAATTGTCCGCAAAATTTCGACAACCGCTTCTCCTAAAAAATGGGGTAATACCCAACCGGCTCCAGCTACAGAAAACAACAACAGCAGTCCGCAGCCGGTAAATAAAGGATGGAATAAGTTAAAATAACTTTTTATACGAAAAAAATTGTTGATTATTCTTTCGTTTGCTTGATATCAAAACGACAATTTTGTATGTATGGAATGAATTTAATAGTTTTGAAAAGAGTTTGGTAAAGTGAACAAAGGTTCTAAACTGAAAAAAGCCATTTTATATGCAACCTCGCTTTATGAGGGCGCTGCATTGTGTCATAAGCTGAAAGAAACAAGGGAAGATGCAGAAAATCTCCGCCGTTTGCTAAATGACGGCATAAAAGATTTTGCTTTGCTCAATAACCCGATTTGGTCGCTTGACGCCAAGGAAAAACTGGCTGATGCCGTTATTGACAAGATGAAGTTAAACCGGCCGCTGGCTAATTTATTGAAAATACTGATTGAAAACCGACAGATTGACTCTCTGGAATTGATTTTACTTCAGTTTAAGGAAATTTACAACGCCAGACAAAATATTGCGGAAGTCAGAGTCGAAACCGTTGAAAAGCTGACTCCGGCTCAAGATATTAAGCTGAAAGAAAAACTTTCGGCTCTTTTCAAAAAAGATATCATTATCGATTATATTATAAATCCGCAGATTTTGGGCGGTTTGGTCATAAAATGCGGCACGGTGCTGATTGACAGCTCGGTCATGCACCAGTTAGACAATTTAGAACAGCTGATGAAAGGGACAAAATAAATGTCTGTACAGGCAAGTGAAATATCTTCTATCTTAAAAGAAAAAATCGCTGATTTTGACTTATCAACCGATATGTCGGAAGTCGGCCGTGTCCTCTCCGTAGGTGACGGCATTGCCCGTGTTTACGGTCTGGATAAAGTTCAGCTTAATGAAATGGTTGAATTTTCCAACGGCGTTAAGGGAATGGCTCTCAATCTGGAGGAAGACAGCGTCAGCGTGGTGCTTTTCGGCTCGGATGAAGGCATTAAAGAAGGTGATACCGTAAAAAGAACAGACAAAATCGTCAGCGTGCCTGTCGGTAAGGCTCTGCTCGGACGCGTGGTTGACGCTTTGGGAAACCCGATTGACGGTATGGGCAGCATCAAGGCCGAACAATACAGCAATGCCGAAGTCAAAGCACCGGGAATTATTCCGAGAAAGAGTGTGCACGAACCGGTACAGACAGGCTTAAAAGCCATTGACTCCCTTATTCCGATCGGCCGCGGTCAACGCGAACTGATTATCGGCGACCGCCAAACCGGTAAAACATCTATTATCGTCGATACCATCATCAATCAAAAACGCACCAATGATCTGGCTAAAAATGATCATGAAAAGTTATTCTGCATCTATGTTGCCATCGGCCAAAAACGTTCTTCGGTGGCACAAGTTGTGAAAACACTGCGCGACTACGGTGCCATGGATTATACGATTGTGGTTGCGGCAACGGCTTCGGAAGCAGCTCCGTTGCAGTTTATTGCTCCTTATGCCGGAACAGCTATGGGTGAATATTTCCGTGATAACGGAATGCATGCCGTTATCTTTTATGACGACCTGTCCAAACAGGCAACGGCTTATCGGCAAATGTCTCTGTTGATTCGTCGTCCGCCTGGACGTGAAGCTTATCCGGGAGACGTGTTCTATTTGCACTCACGTTTGCTGGAACGCGCAGCCAAAATGAGCGAAAAATACGGTTCCGGTTCGCTGACCGCAATGCCGGTTATTGAAACTCAGGCCGGTGACGTTTCCGCTTATATTCCGACTAACGTGATTTCCATTACTGACGGACAGATTTTCTTGGAAACAAGTTTGTTCTATCAGGGTATCCGGCCGGCTGTCAACGTAGGTATTTCCGTTTCCCGTGTCGGTTCGGCGGCACAAATCAAAGCCATGAAACAAGTGGCCGGCACCATGAAACTGGATTTGGCTCAATATCGTGAAATGGCTGCATTTGCCCAATTCTCGGCTGATTTGGATAAGTCAACCCGCCGTTTGCTGGATAAGGGTTCCAAACTTACGGAATTGCTGAAACAGCCTGTTCATGAACCAATGGCTACCGAAGAAGAAGTTGCTTCCATATTCTCGGGTGTCCGCGGCTATTTAAGCAAAATTGCCGTATCCGATATTAAAGCCTTTGAGCAGGAAAGCCTGAAAAAGCTGCGCACCAGCTATCCGGAATATCTGGAAGAAATCCGTGAGAAAAAAATTATTTCGCCGGAATTGGAAACAAAGCTCGGAGCTTTCTATGAACAGTTTGTTTCTGACTTCTTAGAAAAACAAGAAAAGGCGGCATAAATGGCAGGTTTGAAAGAATTACGGACACGGATTGAAGCCATTAAATCAACACAGAAGATTACTTCTGCTATGAAGATGGTGGCTGCATCGCGTTTGCGCCGGGTTCAGATTCTGGTCGATAAAAATCAGGATTATGCCGAAAACCTGCGGCGTTCTGCTTTACGTGTTTTGACGGAAATCGAGCAGGAAGAGCAGGAAAAAGGTATTCGCTATATACGCCCTTCCCTTTTGCAGAAAAGCCGGAAAGAACAAAACTACGAACTTTATGTTTTTTCTTCTGACCGTGGTCTGTGCGGCGCTTATAACAGTAATGTTGCCAAAAAGGCTGTCGAGCGGATTAAAAACCTGCGTCAACAAAAGAAAAATATTAAAGTTATCTGCATCGGTAAAAAAGCTTATGATATTATAAGACGGATATTTACCGATTTGGATATTACCCTTTCCGCCAATCTGGGAAAAGACGTTTCTTATGCCGAAGCGGCGACTCGTCTGGGACAATATATTCTGCAGCGTTTCCAAAATCATGATTTTGATGTCTGTGAGATTATTCATGCCCAATTTGAATCGGCAATAAGCCGTACTTTTGAAGATGAGCAAGTCTGCCCGCTGCAGCTCAAGCACAGCGGAGAAAATCTGGAAGATATTAACCGTTCAGGCAATGCTTTTTATGAATATCTTCCTGATAAACTGACAATTTTGGAACAAATTGTTCCGATTATTTTTGAAGACACTATTTTTCAGGCACTGGTCAATTCGGCCGCTTCGGAGCATGGCGCCCGTATGAGTTCCATGGACAATGCTACCCGTAACGCCAAAAAGATGATTAGTGATTTGACCCTGAAATATAACAGCCTGCGCCAATCAGCCATTACGACCGAGCTGATTGAAATTATTGCCGGTGCCGACGCTGTTTAGACAATGGAGAAATAAATGACGAAAGATATAAAAATGCCTAAAGAGGAAAAGAAAAATAATTCTCACAAAACCGGTAAGATTTTTCAGGTTTTGGGAGCTGTTGTCGATGTAAAATTTGAAAATGAAGAAAGCCTGCCGGATATTTATACGGCCTTGGAATGTGATAATCACGGCAAGCGTCTGGTTTTAGAGGTTGAACAGCACCTCGGTGAATGCGTTGTCAGATGTATTGCGCTGGACACCACCGACGGTTTGGTGCGCGGCATGGAAGTCATCAATACCGAAGAACCGATTAAAGTGCCGGTCGGACCGGAACTTTTGGGACGTATTATCAATGTTATCGGCGAACCGGTTGACGAACGCGGTCCGATTACAAGCAAACTCTACAAACCTATTCACCGTGAAGCGCCGTCTTTTACAGACCAATCCACCAAAGAAGAAATTCTGGTTACCGGTATTAAGGTTATTGATTTGCTTGAACCATACAGTAAAGGTGGTAAAATCGGTTTGTTCGGTGGTGCCGGTGTCGGTAAAACCGTATTGATTATGGAATTGATTAACAATATTGCCAAAGGTCATGGCGGTTATTCGGTGTTTACCGGTGTGGGTGAACGTACCCGTGAAGGTAATGATTTGTATCATGAAATGACCGAATCCGGCGTTATCGATTTGAAAGGTGACAAATCCAAAACCGTGTTGGTTTACGGACAAATGAACGAACCTCCTGGAGCGCGCGCCCGTGTTGCCCTGACCGGACTGACACAAGCAGAATATTTCCGTGATCAGGAACATCAGGACGTGTTGTTATTTATTGATAACATTTTCCGTTTTACTCAGGCCGGTTCGGAAGTGTCCGCCCTTTTGGGACGTATTCCGTCAGCCGTGGGCTATCAGCCGACACTTGGTACGGATATGGGAGCCATGCAGGAACGTATTACTTCGACTAAAGACGGTTCAATCACTTCCGTTCAGGCCGTATATGTTCCGGCCGATGACTTAACGGATCCGGCTCCGGCTACAACATTTGCCCACTTGGATGCGACAACCGTGTTGTCACGTAAAATTTCGGAACAGGCTATCTTTCCGGCCGTTGATCCGTTGGATTCGACCAGTCGTGCCTTAAGTCCGGATATTGTCGGCTTGGAACATTATACCGTTGCCCGTCGTGTACAGGAAATTTTACAAAAGTATAACTCCCTGCAGGATATTATTGCCATTTTGGGTATGGATGAACTTTCGGAAGAAGACAGAATTGTCGTATCCCGTGCCCGTAAAATTCAGCGTTTCCTGTCCCAGCCGTTCCATGTTGCCGAAGTCTTTACCGGTCTGAAAGGCGTGTTTGTCGAGCTGGAAGACACTATTAAAGGCTTCAAGGGAATTCTGGACGGCGAATATGACGATTTACCGGAAGCTGCTTTTTATATGGTCGGCACGATTGAAGATGCCGTAGCCAAAGCCGAAAAGATGAAAGAGGCAAGTTAATGGCGGATATCAGCTTGAAAATCTTTACACCGGAAAAAACCGCTCTCAATAAAAAGGTATATCGTGTTGTTTTGCCTTTTGGAAAAACAAATCTGACTCTTATTGACGAACGGGCTCCGACTTCACTGCTTTTGAATAAAGGCACATTGCAGATTCTAGACCACGCCAATCAAGTTGAGGCAACTTATTTCATTGACGGCGGTGTCGTTGATGCTGCTGATAATATTTGTAAAATATCGACTCTGCATTTGATTGCGGAGGCGGATATTACAGAAGAAAAGGCTGTTGCGCTTAAAGAAGCAGAACCGCATAATGCCGCCTTTTATCAGATGATTGAAGACTATTTCAAAACAAAAGCAAAATAAGATTAGCTCTATCACAAAAAAACGTCCTCTTGTCCGCATAACAAAAGGACGTTTTTTGTTTTACGATTTCCGATGTTATGCCGGCTGCAGGACTTTACTCCATACAACTTTGAGAATCGGCATCCGACACGGCAGCATGAAAGGCGTATTATTCACGAACAAATTGATATAACGGAAAAAACTTCTCATAAAGTTATCCAAATATTTGATGTTCGTTTTTTTCAAAAGCCGGTATTTGCAACGATATACTCCGGATACGACAACTTCATAAAAATATTTTTCAGATAAATGTATGTCTGTAAATATCTGAATCCATAAAAAAAATAAAAAGATGTTTATAAGCTTAAAATACTATATCTAGTTTATTTACTTTTTGTTAATACTATATATAGTATATAGTTAACAGATAAACAAAACAGGGAGAAAAAAATGACCATTATTAAAATTGAAGATATTGCCTTGAGTGATGCAGAAAGACAGCCTTGTGAGATTTGGACACGGGTTATGGGATATCACCGTCCGGTTTCGGAATTTAACCGCGGTAAAAAATCAGAATATTATTCTCGTAAATGTTTCTGTGAAGAAAAAGCTGTTTTACATATAGACATGACAAGTGAAGCTTGTGCCTGCGCAGCGGAATAATTTAAACTTCTGAATCTTAAGAAAGTCCTTAAATATATTTTTAAGGTCTTTTTTTTATCATTATAATTTGACAAAAAATTATAGACAAAGAGTTTTTTATCTGCTAAAATCATAGAAAAACCGAGGTGTAAAATGGCATTAAAAAGAAGAGAGATAACAACTGATTTTTTTATGCAGGAAGGCGTTGTTGCTACAGATTTTGCTGCACAAAAAACCGAAAATGATTTTGCCGCCAAAGCACAAAAAAATATGATTGACGACAAACTCAAAGCTGCCGTTTACACACCGCTTATTGATGAGGATTATCAAAAACGCCAGAATCGTGAAATATCCTATTCTTATGCTCTGGCAAATATTTATTTCAGCCTGAATAAATTGGATAAAGCGGTCCAGCTCCGACCGTCTGATGATGAAGAAACGGCCAAAACAAAAAACGACGAAAAAGCGATTATTTCCATGCTTGCAAAAAAACTTGAAAAAGTTTATCCGTCTGTTTTGAAACAAGAATATCCCGACGCCGTTCCTCTGATTGAAAACGGGGCTATCAAGACAAAACTCTATACCAATCCGAAACCCGCTGTCTTTGACGGTGCTTTGAAAGAAAGTATGGAAGAGCTGACTCGTCACGGTTTACTTTTTGTAAAAGCCGTACAAAATGCCTCTCCGCATTTTCAAAGCAAAACAATGAGTTATCTTAATAATTTTCTTTTGAACGTAAATGATAAAATGAACGGGAAAACCGTTCTTACTCAGGAAAAATCAGATGAAGAACTTATGGATGATGTCAAGGCTTCTATCCAGCGTCTTATTTTTGACGATTCTAACAGTGATAACGATTGGAAAGTCGACCGAGAACGCGCGGCTAAGGATTTGGCTAAAAAGCTCGCCCCGCTGGGCATGGAACTTGTTGTGTGTCAGCAAAAAGAAAGAACACCGGAAGAAGAACAGCTTACTCAGGCCAAAACCTGTGTTTTGCGTGCGGCATGGGACGGCTTTATCGAACGTCCGAAACAAACCAGCTGCTCTCCGGTTTTGAGAGATGTCCTAAACCATCCCCGTCCTGAAAATAACACACCCGAGAAATACAATCTGAATGAAAGTCCTGTTTGGAATATATGTAAAGAAGTTCCGGATTTTGCTGATATAAAATTCGACTTGCAGAAGGCCTTGTCACAACGTAATTTCCCGTTGAACAAAATCAAAGATTTAAGCTATGTCGATATTGCTTATCTGATTACAACCCAACGTCTGCCTAATTCCCAAGATGTGGAAAAGCGCCAGAAAGAAGGTAAAAAAGAAGTTGACGGGGTTCGTCTGAATAGCAGCGGCCGCACAAAATTTTTCAAAAAATTTGCTCATGAGCATGGTAAAGACTTGCAGGTTTTACTTGAATCTCAAGGTATGTCTTCTAAAGAAATTAAAACAATTATTGAACAGATGCGCGCCGGAAAAAGCAATGATGTTTTGACGGTCATCACAATTATCCAATCAGCAATCCGGATATCTTCGAAAAAATAACCGGAAAACATTGGACCAGAATGAACGAAGACGTGGCCCTGATGGATAAAAGTTCTCACAAGCTGATTCACATGATTGAAAACAATGTCAATGCCAAAGGCGAGATTATTGACCAAGACGGTACATCTTCGCACCGGACAATTTTTATTGATGAAAAATCAGGAAATAAATATTATTATTTTATCCGCCTGAAAGAAGGTATTGAAGGATTAACCGGCATTAGACACCAATCTATCTATAACCGGTCTTATTTGTCCGACAGGTCATTTGAAAACAGTGACCATCTCTCTGTGTCGCCTATGGTACTACAGAATAAAACGGCCCGAAATACGGAAAATGATACTTGTAAAAAACAGGCGGAACATACCAGAGACCGCATCAGTAGTCTGAACAGACGCAAAAACGGCACCGAAAATGAAACGCAAAATACACCTAAGGATAAAACTCCGGTCCGGCAGAACAAACAATCCTCCATGTCGCGCCCGAACTATCAGGGCAGAAGACAATTCGGCGGCAACAGAATCGACCGTCCTTACTGTTAGTCATAAAAATTTTCCCTCTTATTTGCAATAGCCTTATTCACTTCCTATATATTTCTATAGTAAAAGGAGTGTGAAAAGATATGAAAATGGAAAAACTTACGGACCGCAGCCAAGGATTTCTGCAAAATGCCCAGAGTTTGGCTTTGCGCAACAATAATCAATTTATAACACCGGCTCACTTATTAAAAGTTATGCTTGATGATAAAAACGGTGTTGTTTCTAATTTGCTAAGTCAGGCGGAAGCCAATCCTGATAAAATGCGTGAAGAGATTGCTGCAGAATTAGCAAAACTGCCGCAGGTTGAAGGACAGAATGTAGAAGTTTCCTGTTCCAAAGACTTTTTGAAAATGCTTGATACGGCAGAACAAATTGCCGAGAAAGCCAAAGACAGCTATATCACGGTAGAACGTCTGCTTCAGGCTATTCTGATGCAAAAATCCTATGGTGTTGACGTTCACAAACTCAATGATGCCATAAATAATATGCGGCAGGGACGCACTGCCGATTCAGCCTCTGCCGAAGACAGCTTTGATGCTTTGAAAAAATACGCCATTGATTTTACCCAGCTGGCAACTCAGGGAAAACTGGATCCCGTTATCGGCCGAGATGAAGAAATCCGCCGCACGATACAGGTTTTGTCGCGGCGCACCAAGAACAATCCTATTCTTATCGGTGAGCCCGGGGTCGGTAAAACAGCTATTGTCGAAGGTTTAGCCCAACGTATTGTCAACGGAGATATTCCGGACAGTCTGGCTCATAAACGGCTGATGGCACTGGATATGGGCGCTTTGATTGCCGGCGCCAAATTCCGCGGCGAATTTGAAGAACGTCTGAAAGCTGTTCTGAAAGAAGTTTCTTCTGCCGACGGACAAGTTATTCTTTTTATCGACGAAATGCACACGGTTGTCGGTGCCGGTGCCACAGAAGGTTCTATGGACGCCTCCAATCTGCTAAAACCGGCACTGGCCCGCGGCGAATTGCACTGTATCGGAGCGACAACCCTGAAAGAATATCAGAAATATATTGAAAAAGACGCTGCTTTTGCCCGCCGTTTCCAACCGGTTTATATTGGTGAAACACATGTGGAGGAAACTGTTTCCATTCTACGCGGTATCAAAGAAAAATACGAATTACACCATGGCGTTCGTATTTCCGATGCAGCTCTGGTTGCCGCCGCTACAATGTCTGACCGCTACATCACCGACCGTTTTCTGCCCGACAAAGCTATTGATTTGATTGACGAAGCTGCCAGTAAATTAAAAATGGCTATCGATTCCAAACCGGAAGAACTTGATGAAATCGACCGCAGACTTATCCAGTTCAAAATTGAACGCGAAGCCTTGAAAAAAGAGACTGATGACAACTCTCGGGAACGACTGGCCAAACTCAATCAGGATATCGCCGCTCTGGAAAAAGAATCGGCTGAAAAAACAGAAATCTGGAAAGCGCGCAAAAGTGCCGTTATTGAAGCTAATCGTTTGCGCGAACGTTTGGATCAGGCTCGGATTGAAGCGGATAAAGCCTTACGCGCCGGCCTTTATGAAAAAGCCGGAGAACTACAATATAAAGAGATTCCGGATTTGGAACAGAAACTGAAAGAACTCGGTGCCTATAATCAAAGTCAGGATACCATGGAAACCGTAACGCCGGATATGATTGCTTCCGTCGTTTCAAAATGGACAGGTATTCCTGTTGATAAACTTATCGGCAGCGAACGTGAAAAACTTTTAAATCTGGAAAAGAACTTATCTCTGCGTGTTGTCGGACAAGATACTGCCTTAACAGCTGTTGCCGATGCCGTCAGACGTTCGCGTTCGGGCCTCAAAGATCCCAACCGTCCTATCGGCTCGTTTTTATTTCTGGGACCGACCGGCGTGGGTAAAACCGAACTGGCCAAGGCTTTGGCCGAATTTCTGTTTGATGAAGAATCGGCTTATATCCGGATTGATATGTCCGAATATATGGAAAAACATTCAGTTGCCCGTTTAATCGGTGCTCCTCCGGGATATGTCGGATATGACGAAGGCGGTTTGCTGACTGAAGCTGTTCGCCGACGCCCGTATCAGGTTATTTTGTTTGATGAAGTTGAAAAAGCTCATCCCGATGTCTTCAATCTGTTGCTGCAAGTACTTGATGAAGGACACCTGACAGACGGCAAAGGCCGCACTGTTGACTTCAAAAACACGTTTATTATTTTAACGTCTAATCTGGTAACCGGCAACGATGGCGACCTGATGACAAAGCTAAAGAGTTTCTTTAAGCCTGAATTTTTGAACCGGCTTGATGAAATTATTACCTTCAGCCCTTTGAAAAAAGAAGATATCCGGAAAATTGTCGACATTCAGATACGGCTTTTACAAAAACGTCTTGCCGACAGGCATATTACGCTCAGTCTTGATGATAAGGCCAAGGACTGGCTGGCCGATAACGGCTATAATGAAGAATTCGGCGCCCGTCCGCTCAAAAGACTGCTAGTTCAGCAAATCGAAAATCCGCTGTCTGTTCTTTTGCTTGACGGTGCTGTTGCCGACAATACAACGGTTTCAGTAACTGCCGGTAAAAACGGCATCGAACTTACACCGCAGACGATTAAAAACTGATTCTTTCTTTTGGCAATACACCTGCCCCGTCAATACCTTTGGGGCGGGTGTATTTTTTTACCCACTTATCCACGCCGGTTTCCCCGTTTC
>JAUNIW010000025.1 GCA_030523245.1 Pseudomonadota bacterium | reverse complement strand
CTTTGGTACAATTTTCGCATTGGTCGCCGCGCGCCTTATCATAACCGCAATAAGGGCAGGTTCCCGTAATATAGCGGTCAGCCAAAAACATTTTATCATCAACGGAATAGACCTGTTTCATTGTTTTTTCGGCAATAAAACCGTTTTTATCCAGCTGGGAAAAAATATGATAGGTCAGCTCTTTATTTTGTTCGCTTGAAGTACGTCCGAAATAATCGAAAGACAAATTAAAATCTTTATAAGTCTGAACATGGCGGGCATGGTATTTATCACAATATTCCTCCACCGGCATATTTTCTTTCAACGCACCGACTTCCGACGCCGTACCATGTTCATCATTGCCGCAAATATACAAAACCTCGTTTCCCAGCATTCGCATATAACGGGCATAAACATCTGACGGCAGCAGGCATCCGACCATGTGTCCGAGATGAGGAATCCCGTTAATATAAGGCAACGCGGAAGTAATCAAGATTTTTGACATATTTACATTTCTCCTTAAAAGATAATTTTCCAATGTTTGGAGTTTACAATATTCTGTTAAAATCTCAAGTAAAAAGAAAACATGAACCACGATTTTTTTCAGTATAAAAGATTATATTTAACATCCGTTTTTTACTTTGACATTCTCTCTTACTTAAGGTATAATTATAAGATAATGAGTTTTTTTTGCTTTGATATTGTTTTTATATATTTTAGACTTAAAAACTTGTTATTTTCATTTATATTGTATTTATTGGGGAAATGAAAAATGAATTATGAAAATCAACGTGGCCGCTCCATGATTGAAATGTTGGGCGTGCTGGCCATTATCGGCGTTTTATCCGTCGGCGGAATTGCCGGTTATTCAAAAGCCATGAACAAATTTAAAACAAATAAAATTGCTGATAATATATCTATGATAGTGGCAAATATCCGTACTTTGTATGCACAACAAAAAAACTTTTCGGGTCTTGATAACAAAACAGCTATTTCAATGGGTATTATTCCAGATGAACTGGGTACAGACGCTAACTCTGGAGAATTGACTAACGCTTTCAATGGTTCCGTATATGTTACGGCTTGTCAGGAAAATAAAAACGACCCGGACCAAAGAGCTTTTGCAATATCATTCAACAACCTGTCTAAAGAAGCCTGTATCGCTTTGGCTACAAACGACTGGGGTTCCAGCTATTCTTCCGGCTTAATAGCATTAAGAGTGGATTTAGGCCCTATGGGCGAATCTTCTTCAGACTTGGCCGGAATTTTCGGACATGATAACTACAATGTCGGCTGTGAAGGCGGTCATCACAACACAAACAGCACCCACGCCTGCCCGGGAGGTAAAACCATATCTGTACCGATGCCTGTTACCGAGGCTGTTGCCGGCTGCCAGTGTAATACAGGTAATACGTGCTCAATTGGTTTAAAATTCCATTAACAATGCGATTGCCCTAAAAAAACACAGAGATGACTTCTCTGTGTTTTTTTTATTTACGCCGGTAATAATATCCGGCTTACAATCTTTTCAAATATTCGGCAAAGTTAATAACTGCCTGACTGACTTCTTCCGCCACTTCACCAAATTTATCATTTGGGCATAAATTCATTTCATCTGCATATAACGAACGGTTTAATTCTAACTGCAGTGTATACATTTTCCGCCGCGGCTGACAATAATTAAAAGTTATATACGCGCCAGAATACGGGCAGTTTTCCTGCACGGCATAATTATTATCCCAGAATTGCGCCGCAAAGAAATCGCTGTATTCCTGCGGGCAGCTCTGGCTGAACAAATTGCCCAGACATACATCAATACCGGAACGGTCATCAATAATCGAACAAATTTTCGACGGCATGGAATGACAATCCAGCACCATACAAAAACCGAATTTTTTCAGACATTTCTCCGTCAGCTGCCGTAAACGCTCATGATAAACATCATAAACTCTGCTTAATCTTTCTTCTGCCTCATGATAATTCAGCAAACCGTCATAAAGGTTTTCCCGCAAAAAGTTAATCCGGTGAATAACCCCCAATCCCACACGACAATGCTTATCATACATGATATCCTTTTCTTTCGGATAATTATAAAACATTGCCGGATCAAGCTCCAGCCGGTCGCGGTTCAAATCGACAAATGTGCGGGTAATGTTCATTTTGATTGTCGGGACGCCTTTCTCGACGGCTCCCGTCAGCAGTTTATCAACAAACAAATCTTCGTTTCGCCGCAAAATACGTTCATCAAAGCGCACATTTTCCAAAAATTCCGGCGGAAACACCGTCCCGCTGTGCGGAACGGATAAAATCAGCGGATATTGAATTTTATCGGTATTGAATTCGTCAAACACCTTCAAATTCCGATAATCAACTTTAAAATCCAAATGCTTATCCGCCATACTCTGACCTTTTATAATATTATCCCTTGGCACGCTGCCGTTTTCTGGATTTTACGGCCGGACGATTACCTTGTTGTCCGGTTGCTTTTTTTGCATTTTTCGGCGTTTCTTTTTTCAAAGACGTTGCCCGTCCGGCTGCTTTTTCTGCTTTTTGCCGTTCAATTCTTTTACGTTTTGTCGTTTCTTTCTCGACCGACCAACCGAATTTGCCAATCTGTTTGCCCAGCATATAGTAAAATCCGTGGGCATAAGCCAGCAGGCCGGCTTTTTCCAGATGCAAAGCCTTATCCGCGCTCAGATAAGCCTCATCCACGTCAACCGCCAAAACTTCGGCAATAAACAAATCATGCGTTCCGCAAACATTTTCCGAACCGAGTTGTTTAATTTCCAACACGCGGCATTCCAAAGACACCGGAGATTCCGCCACCTGCGGCGCTGCAATTTTTGAGCAGGCTGCCGGCGTCAAACCTGTCAGTTCAAATTTATTGACATGCCGGCCGCTTTTGACACCGCAAATATCAACCTGTCTGGCCAAAGCCGCTGTAGGCAGGTTAATAACAAATTCCTTTGTGCGGCTGATAATTTCGTGGCTGTACCGCGCCGGCCGGATAGAAACATACACCAACGCCGGATCACTGCACAAAACACCTGACCACGCCGCTGTCATCACATTCGGATTTTCTACTGTCCCGCAAGAAACCAAAACCGGCGGTACCGGTGCCATCAGCGTCCCCGGACGCCATGAAACTTTTGACATATATTCCCCTTTGTTAATTGAACCTGACGGCAGTATATACTCTTATTTTTGCACAGTCAAGTAAAGTCAGGGCCCGCTTTCTCAAACGGACCCGTATCAGGAATAAAACCATGAAGAATATTCACAGTATCCTTAATATATCACTTTTTCTGCCGGACGCCTATAAACCAAAAGCGCAGTTCCTGCCGATAAATAGTTTAATAAGTCAAAAAATCTCGTTGTAAAAATGCAATAATCCGCTAATGTTGTCTGCAAGGGAGAATAAAATGAAAGACATTGATTTTAACAAACTGACCTTTGAAGACGCCCTTATCCGGCTCGAAAGTATCGTCCGCGAGCTGGAAGGCGGAAAAATTAAACTTGATGATGCCGTTGACGCCTATGAAAAAGCCACGGCACTCAAAAAATTCTGTGAAGAAAAACTGAAAGCGGCCCAGCTCAAAATAGAAAAAATCAATATTTCTCCGGAAGGAGAAATTTCCATTGATGCTTTGGATAAGGCTGAAGAATAATGACAGACCTCAAACAGAATTTGAGTACTTTCTCCGCTCGTTTCAATCAGGATATCCAAACTTATTTTCCTCGGCCGGACGGTGCCGAAAAACGTGTTGTTGAGGCCATGGCTTATTCGGTTATGAATGGCGGAAAACGCCTGCGTCCGTATCTTTTATGCCAATGCGCCGCATTGTTCGGCATAGAATATCAAACAGCCCTGCCGGCTGCTGTTTCGCTGGAAATGCTGCATTCTTATTCTCTTATTCATGACGATTTACCGGCTATGGACAATGATGATTTGCGCCGCGGTAAACCAACCTGCCACAAAAAATTTGACGAAGCTACGGCTATTCTGGCCGGTGACGGTCTGTTGACCTATGCTTTCAGGGTTTTATCCTCCGCACTTGTCATCCGGCCGGAAATCCGTCTGACACTGGTTCAGCTGCTTTCCGAAGCAGCCGGAGCCTTTAGCGGTATGGTAGCCGGACAGACGTTGGACTTATACGCTCAGCCTACCGGTAGTTCCGCCGGCGACGAAAACATCATCGCCCGACTGGAAGAAATGAAAACCGGCCGTTTGCTGCGTTATGCCTGTGAAGCCGGTGCCGTCTTGGGACAGGCGCCTCAAGAACAACGTCAGGCCCTGATTACCTATTCACGCAAAATCGGACAGACATTTCAAATCAGCGACGACATTCTGGATCAGGAAGGCGACCAGAATCTGGTCGGAAAAACGCTGCACAAAGACAATGCCCAGAACAAATTCACCATTGTCAGCCGCTTTGGTATTGAAAAAGCCCGCAAACTGGCCGTACAATTGACAGACGAAGCCGTATCTTCTTTAGATATTTTTGGTTCCAAAGCAGAACCTTTGCAAGAACTGGCACGTTTTATTATCAATCGGCATTTCTAAAAATCTGTTGCATACCTTCTGTTTTTATGCTATGCTGAAAGCATAAAATATAATTATGAAAATGGAGGTGTGTGATGCCGGAAAAAAGAAAAGAAACCGTTGGCCAAAAGTTTGTAAAATTGCTTGACAGAGTGGCCGAAGATAAAGAAAAACTTTTAGATTTGGCTTGTGCCATAATCAAACATTCTCCCTCGCGCCGCGGCCTCAAAGACCGTGACCTGCCTGATGAGGCCACCGCTGTCAGAATGAAGTCGGCTGTAGCCAAATTTAACGCGCTGGCCGGTAAAGATGTTTCAACAGACGGTATGCTGGCCCTGATTGCAGATACCTATGGCCGAAAGGCTTTCGGTTCTCCCGAAAAATTCAAAAAAGATTTTGCAAAAAAATATCCCGATGAATATAAAGGCAAGGCTCAAAAAAGCTCTGCCGGCAAAATAGTCGGAAAAATACCTTCCCGCGCCGCAGCCGCTTACGAAGTGTAAATTTATTTCATTTTATTTCTCCTTGCCGCCGATAATCGCCGTCGGCGGTTTTCTATTGTCGACAAACCATAAAAATATATTGATTTATCTTATAAATCTCGTATGCTTTTAAAAAAATTTTAGGAGAAACCGTTTTGATTTTCAGTCTGATAATTCTTGCTGCTTTATTTTACACCCTGCCGAGTTATGCCAATCCGGCCTGCCCCGTCTGCACCGTCGGTGTTGCCGTCGGCTTGGAAATTGCCCGTAATATGGGGGTAGATGATGGTGTTATCGGTGTCTGGGCCGGCGCTCTGTTGATGCTTGTCGGCTATTGGACAATTTTATGGTGTGATAAAAAGAACTGGAATTTCAAATTCCGCAATCAGATTTTAATTGCTTTGTCTTTATCAATGATTGCCGGTATTTATGTCAAAGAACTGACTTATACGCCAAAACCTATTTTAATTTTTTATCTGGATCCGTTTTTGTTCTGCACGCTGCTGGGCGCTGCCGTATTAGCATACAGCTCCGTATTATATCAGTGGATGAAAGCCAAAAACGGCGGACATGCCCATTTCCCGTTTGAAAAAGTTGTGCTGCCTATTGCTGCTTTGGCTTTGACCGGTTATGCCGTAGATGTCCTGCAAATTTGCCAGCCGGCAACAGAAACTGCCGTTGTTGGCGAAAATACGCAGCCGGCTCTGCCTGATGACGGCTCAGATATTTATGATTTTAACAAATAACCTTGAAAAAACACTGCCCTGAAAAAGAAGGCCTGATTATTTTTCTTCCGCCGTTTGCCCCTTTATCTCTCCGGTGCTTTCTGCTTTATTGGCCTTTTTTTCACTTTCGGCACTCTTGTTTTCAACTCCGTTCAGATTATTCAAAAACTGATGTTCCATCTTCATATACTGCTCAAACAGCCAGCGCGATTGGGTCAGCATAACCATCGAGATAATAACCAGTCCGAAAATAACCTTTGGATTCTCGGTTAAAAACTGATGTACCACGGTCATAATAAAAAAGCAGACAATCAGCATTCTGAAACTCGTCAGAAACAAAAGCGGCAGCCGGTTGGCTTTTTTGGCTTTCCAAAGCTTATAATAAACAGTTGCCACCTGATTGTTGGACACAAACAGATTTTTAAGATTTTCGGAATTCTCATAAGTATTGAGTTTTTCTTTTACTTTCTGAAGCATTTTATTCTCGCTCAGATTCACTTTGCAAAATTTCTGAGACAATGCTGTCAGCGGACGCATTTTTTCAGCCAGTACCACCGGCAGAATTGTTTCCCACCCGATAAGCGCTTTCAAAAACGGTGACATTAGAATCAGCGTTATTAACGTAACCACTGCACGCGCCGCCATATTCGGCAGATAAGCATAAACAAACGGACGGATTAAATAGTTGGATAAACCGATAACCGCGTAATTTATCATAACAAACAAAATCAATCGCGACAAATAATTTTTGAACAGAATATTCCATAACTGTTCTTCGCTTTTTGTTTCTTTTTGTCCGGCAACATGCTGCGCCAAAAATTCCTGCCATTTCTCCGGCAGATATTTTTTAACCATATTAAACATCGGTTCGGCAAATTTTATCATCATCGGCGTAAAGAACGTCGTAATAACCGAAACGGCCACAATAATCGGATAAACCTGTTTATGCAGCACTCCGAGACTCATACCGAGACTGGCAATAATAAAAGCAAACTCGCCAACCTGCGCCAGTGAAAAAGCCCCCAAGACCGATGTCTTTAACGGCTGCCCCGAAACAATAAAACCAAAGCAGGAAAATGCCACTTTTCCAACCATAACAATAAAAGTTATCACACAAATAGGCCACGCATACTCTAAAAACATTGCCGGATTAACCATCATACCGACCGAAACAAAAAAGACTGCTCCGAAAAAGTCTTTCAGAGGCTTTATTGTTTTTTCAATGCGTTCTATCAACGGTGTTTCCGCCAAAATCGAACCGGTTATAAAAGCACCGAGAGCCGATGAAAATCCGGAATAATTAGCCAGCCAGACCATACCGAAACACAAAGCGATGATAACCAAAAGCAACTGTTCGTCACTGAGAAAACGGTCGATTTTTTTCAAAAAAGTCGGCACCATATAAATTCCGATAACAAAACACATAACCAAAAACAGAACCAGTTTTCCGGTGCTGAACAATAAAGCCTGACCGTCAATAGTCGAACCGATAGCAATAGTCGGCAGCAAGACCAGCAACAGAATTCCCATCAGATCTTCGACCACCAAAACACCAAAAACCAAATCCGTAAATTTTTGTTTTTTAATATTTAAATCATCAAAGGCTTTAATGATAATCGTTGTTGATGACATGGAAATCATACTGCCCAGAAAAAAGCTGTCCATCGTACTCCAGCCCAGCAGCAAACCGGTATTATATCCCAAAAACAACATAAATAAAATATTGGCATTGGCCGTAATCATTGCTGCTTTTCCGACATTAACCATTTTTTTGAAACTAAATTCCAATCCCAAACCGAACAACAGAAAAATAACACCGATATCCGCCCACAGACTCAAGTTTTCCCTGTCCGTTACCGTAGGCAGCAAATCAAAATAAGGTCCGGCCAGAATTCCGGCCAGAATATATCCCAGTACTGTCGGCTGCTTCAGCTTTTTGAAAATAAGCGTTACAATGGCGGCATAAATCGTAATAAGCGTCAAATCTACAATCAGAGCATGAACGGCGTGCATATTTCTTTCCCATAAATCAGAATTTTTTTACAGACTAAGAAAAAAATATTAACATTTTGATAAAAAACAAGGCACAGGCTTAACTATTCTGTGCCAAGATTAAGTATTGCCGCGGTGAAATATTTTCCGCCCTGTCCGTTAAAGCCACACCGGCAGCGTGGCAGGCCTCTTCCAAATGCGGCAAATTTTTCAGACTTTGACGAATCATTTTTCGACGCTGTCCGAATGCCGCTTCGGTAATTTTTTCCACTTTTTCCAATAAATCTACAGCCGGCAGCTGTTCCTGCGGTAAAAATAAAAGAACAGAAGACCAGATTTTAGGTGCCGGCACAAAACAATTCGGATTAAGATGAAATAACAGCTTCGGTCGGCAAATCAGCTGAGCCAGAACAGAAATCCGGCCATAGTTTTTATTATCCGGCTCGGCCAAAATGCGTTCGGCTACTTCTTTTTGAAACATCAGAGTCAGGCTTTGGAAATTTGCCATATTATGCAAAAAACTAATCAGCAGCGGCACCGAAATATTATAAGGCAGATTACTGACCAGACTTTGCGGTTTCTCTGTCTTTTTTGTAAAATCAAACTTCAGGGCATCGCCTTTTATAATTTCCAGTTTATGCCCGTAAACATCCTGTAACTCCTGCATAATCTCTATACAACGTTCATCCATTTCGATAACCGTCAGTTTATGCGGATTCGCTTTTAGAACGGCTCTGGTCAGCCCACCCGGCCCCGGACCTATTTCAAAAACATCTTCGGCGGAAAAATCTTCCAAACCGCGTGCAGCCAGAGAACTTCTGATTATCCTGTCCGTCATATTCTGATCCAGCAAAAAATTCTGTCCTAAGGCTTTTTTTGCCATCAAACCATGGCTGTCCACCGTTTCGCGTAGAGAAGGAAGCTGCATCATTACACTTTCTTTTCAATCAGGGCATGGCTGCGCAGATTTTTAATATAACGATTTGAGAATTCCTCCAGCTTTTTATTTTCCAAAAAGTTACGGACTTCCTGCCGTGACGGCGTTTCCGGACGGTCCACTGCCGGATTAAATATCTTTTCCATTTTTAAAATATAAAAATCTTTACCATAAGCAATCGGATTGGACACTTCGCCATCTTTCATTTTCAACATGGCATTTTCCAACACAGCCGGTAATTTACCCAAACCGACCCAGCCGAGCCGGCCGCCGTTGGCTGCACTCGGGCTTTGGGAAAATTGCATGGCATACAATTCAAAACGCGGGTCCTGACGCAGATTTTCCACCAGCTGTTGCAAATCTTTTGCATCTTTTTTATCAATTACGATTTCCGAAACCATAAATTTTTGTTTTTTCTGGTCATTTTTGATTTCCGTTAAAGCCTTACTGATATCATTTTCACTGACACTTACCTCATCAAAACCTTTTTGGGCTATCAGTTTGCGCCAAGCCAAATCAGCTTCTATCTGCGTACTCCAGACTTTTACGCTGACCTTTGCATCTGCCAAGATTTTTTTCAACTGACCGGCCGGTATATTATTACTTTGCTCAAATTGACGCAAAGCACTGTTAATTTCTTTTTGAGAAACTTTTATTTTATTCTTTTCCGCTTCCTGAATCTTTAATTTTTCATCAATAGCCGACTGCAGAACCTTCCCCGTAATCATAGCTTTTGTCTGCGGATTATACGGAATTCCCGTTGTCAGAATAAAGGCATTGATACGACTTTGCATATCATTGCTGGTAATAACCTCTCCGTTAACCAGTGCATATATTTTTAATTTATTTTCATACAGCGTAATCGGTCGTAAAGCTTCGGCACGGCGGCGTTCTGCCTCTCGCTGCGCTTCTTCCATCTGACGGCGGCGCATCTCTTCGGCAGCACGGCGGCGGGCATACTCTTCCTGCTGTAAACGCACTTTTCTGGCCTCTTCCCGCTGGGCGGAAATATCAGCACGTTCTTCATCGCTCAACTGACGATACATTTCTGCATTGCGGCGAAACATAATCGAATTTGTATTCGGCCGTTCGGCCCGAGCCTGACTATCGATCTCCTGCAAATTTATTTCTTCGGCATGCAGGGAAAGGCTATAAAACAAAACAACCCCGAACCATAAAATTATCTTTTTCATTTGCATTTCCTTTTTTATCTAGGAGCCAAAGCTGCCGATTGTTTTCAGATAAAATGTAATTCCGAACTCATAACTGTTTTTCAAATCCGGATTACTGCTGTTATATTTTTTAACATTAGTAACCCACTTCAGGCATTCATCTTCATAAATGATACTGCCACCATGTTCCAAAGAACCTCGGCTGTTCTCAGTCAAATCCTGCAAATTATAAATACTGACCGACCAAAACTGAGAAAATGCCGAACTCAAAGAAGTATATAGTTCTTTTCGCTCGGAATACAACTTATTATAATAACTGTTACCCTGCAGGAATATATAAGAGACATACCCGCGTAAAAATGACGGTCCGATACCGGCACCCAGTTCGCTGTATTTTGCATCAAGCGTTTTTCTGTCCAGACGAAAACGGTAATTCAAATCCAAATATTCATTCGGCTCGGCATTGATACGGCCGACATAATCGCTGAGATTAGAATCGTTATTGTTATCCAGACTGTCCACAAAACTGGAGTGGCGGTTCACTTCATAACTCTGAGCGACAAAAGCCGAAGTACGACCGATAATATCGCCATACGAACTCCAGCGCAATCCGTAACTCAGACGACTGCCTGTGTCATTACGGTCATAACCGGCATACCGGTCCAAATCCAAAACGTTGGTATCATCAAAATAAACATCTTCACTGTCTTCATTCGGGATTTTATCAACTTTATTTCCGCCGTTCGGAGCCAACACCCCCACCACAACCGGTTCGATAATCTGACGGGATGACTCATTGGCACGCACAAACGGCAGATGCCATTCAATACCGGCCTGCGGGAAAAATCTTGCTGTTGTTCCGTCGTAATTTCTATCCGGCTGATACTGATACTTGTTGATATAGTATGCATCAGATTTCAAAGAAGCAACAAAACGATATTTTTCTCCAAACGGCGAAGTATAAGGAAGCTCCCATGAATTGATAGATGTCAGACGCTGTGTCTGTCTGCCGTCCTGATGATAAATCGAAGCGGAATTAAATTCATTTTTAAAATAGGAACCGATACGGCTTGGCTCCGAATATGTTTCTACGTCAATAAGCGGAGCGACAAAAGGCTTACGCCCGTTAATTTCACGAAACTGCTGTTCGTCTCTCATACGCAGATTATAACTCAGAAGCTTATAATAATACGTTTCGATTGAGGCATAATTCCGGCCGCTGAACCGTTCAAAAGTCAGATTGGACGACAGCCAGGCATCATCCTGATACGGCAGGCTCAGCTCTTTAAGATAAAGATAATCTGAAACATATTTCAAATCATATTTCATCCGCCAATAGCTGTTAATATCATAACGGCCGGAAGCAAAAATATTCCCTCTGTTTTCCGGACGATTATTCTCGTTATCATTCAAATAACTACCGGAAATGCTGGTGTTGGCATTATAAAAATATTGCTGATAGTCTCCTCCCCAGATAACATCTTTATCCGTTGAGAATATCGGTGAAAAAATAACATTAACCTGATCATTTACCGCCCAGAAATAACGAGGCTGAAATACGGCACCCAAATAATTAGAACTGCCCATAGTCGGAGCCAGCAGACCGGAGCGGCGTTTTACACTCGGGTCCGGATGAGTAAAGAACGGCGTATAGAAAACCGGTACATTTTTTATTTTAATCACCGCATCATTATAGTGAACATTCTGGCTTTTCTCGTCATGCTGTACTTTGCGGGCGCTGATAGACCACAACGGGGACTGGGTATCACACATGTCACAAGGCGTATAAGTTGCATAAGTCAGCTGTTTCTTCTGATTATTTTTTTTGCGGAACGTATCGGCAAAAACATGAGACTCGTCCTTCAGTAAAACTTTAATATGGTGCATTTCCCCGACGGTCATTTGTTCGGCCAAAGATACCTTATCACTAAAAACGATTGAACCGTCCGAAGAATACAGTCTGACATTTCCGTTTGCCGTAATTTCGTCTTTATTCTGGTCATAAACCAGCTTATCCGTTTTAAGGCGCATTTTATTGTATTCGATTTCCACATCGCCCGTTGCCGTTATCAATCCAGTATTCTCGTCATTAACCAGTTCATCGGCACTGAAATTGATGGCATCGTTACCTTCAATATCTTTGTCGCCGGTAAAATCAATATTTGTGATATTATGCGAAACATCCACCATGGCATGCGGTGATTTTTGTTCTTTACGCTGAATTTCACCGGCTTCGCTTACGGCAAAGGCAGGATTTTCTCCGAGAACCAATAACAATGCCGCACCGGCACCGACCCAAAGGCTACTTTTCATTTTGCGGCTCCTTTGCTTTAAAGCGACGAAAATAAAACGGATTATAAAAGAATAACAAATAAAAGCAAATCAGCAGCGGCAACAGACAATTCAGATACAATAAAGGCAAAATATATAAAGAACGTCCGGCCAGATTGGTAAAAGCTAAATCACAGCCCAAAACCAAAATCATGCACAAAACTTCAATACTGATAACCCGAGCCTGCCCCCGACGGTTAAATGTTCCCACCAGCAGACCGACACATGCCAAAAGTGCAAATACCAGATTATATAAAGGATACAAAATACGCCTGTTGCCTTCTACAATATTTTTCCGCTGCACATGCGCATCCAAAGAATTGTCCTGTCCGGATTTCAGCAATTCGAAAATGGATTTTTCCCTTACTGTCTGATCTTTTTTCTTTTTACTTTCAACACTGTTAAATTCTGCCGAATAACGTGAAAAAGAAAGCGTGCTGAATTTGTAATCTTTGGTATTGATTTCCTGACGCACACCATTGATAAACAAAATCCGCGGACCGTTGTCCGTCTGAATAATCCGGCCCTTTTCTGCCGTTAAGGTAACCTTGATATCGGGTTTGCTTTCATCACTGACAAAAATACCGCTGACGGAACCGTCATCTTCATGCTTATCAATAAAAACCGTAATGCCGTTTTTGAGTGAAGAAAATTCACCTTCCCGAAAAATCATCTGTGTCAGATTATTTTTTACCCGCCACTCCAAATCACGAAAACGCGCTTCAGACCAAGGAATACCCCAGTTCATTACAAAGACATTAAACAAAGCCAGCAGCAAACCGATTAAGACGGCGGCTTTTGAATTTTGCCACGGACTGATACCGGCCGACTGCATAACCACTAATTCCCTGTCGGCAATTAACCGGTGATAAACAAAAAGCACCGTCACAAAAACCGCTATAGGCGACAATATATTAAAGATGCGCGGCATAAGCAGTGATGTCATTTCGGCAAACAAATAAACCGGAAGTCCCTGTCTTGTCACCATTTCTACAAAACGAAGCGACTGCGTCAGCCACAACATTGCCAGCAGAGAGAAACAAACGAGCAGAAAACCTATTAAAATCTGCTTAAAAATATAAACGTTCAATATTTTCATGCGCCAAAGTATAACGCTATTTTCCCAGAATAAAATAACAATTTATCAGATATACCAATTATTTTATAACGTCAAACAAAAAAGTTCCGTCTTTTTCCTGCAGACGGAACTTCATTTTTTAAACGGTCAGGCATTATTCGTCTTTAGGGGCTGCCGGTCCGCCTTTGGTCACAACCACCATGGCTTCACGCAGAATACGGTCATTCAGCGTATAGCCGGACTGAAGTTCGGCAATAATCGTTCCTGCCGGTTTTTCCTTATCTTCGACTTCCTGCACGGCTCTTTCAAAATTAGGGTCAAACACTTTATCCAGACTGTCTAATTTTTTAATACCGAATTTATTGAAAACCTTCGTCAATTCATTTTGGGTCAGTTCCACACCTTTGATAAATGCGGCACATTCAGACTGTGTTTTCTCGTCAACCGCGCTCAGTGCCCGCTGCAGATTATCAGCCACGCCCAGAAGCTCTTTGGCAAAAGAAGAAATGGCAAACTTGGAATTTTTTTCAATTTCCTGCTGACAGCGTTTTTTCGTATTTTCAGCTTCGGCATAAGCCCGCAAAAAAGAGTCCTTAAGCTTTTGATTTTCTTCCTGAAGCTGCTTAAGCGCATCTTCTTCTTTACATTCGGAGTTTTGCACATTTTCAGAATTTTCTTCTGTCATTTCCGGCTCTTCGTTAAATTCGGTTTCAGCGGAATTTTTTTCTTTTTTATCAGTCATTCTTATTTCCTCTTTAATTCTTACTGGAAAACATCTATATGAGAACTTAGTTGTTAAAAACACACAAGTCAAGAGTATTAGTGCGTTTTCTGTTGAAGGTTCGATTTTTAAATGTTATATTGACAGCGTTTTAAGAGAGTAATTATCATGCCTGTATTAAATATAAGTTCGCGTCAGAATAAAAAATTTGCTTTTTTACCGACAAATTTCAATAAAAAGAAATTCAGTTTAAATTATGGTGTTCCGCGCGATTCTGTTTTGCTGCAAATGCAGAATATGGGCCGCAAACAGTGTCTGAATGCCAAATGCTGGCCGGAAAACAAACAAATTCATGCATGGATGATTACTGCCGAAACGGCAACTTTTATGAAATGCGGCGGACTGGGAATGGTGGCTTCGGAGCTGCCCGAAAACTATAATATGCTTTTTTCCGCCCAACAAAATGACATAACGATTATCACACCGATGTATTTGGGCAATACCGGCCGCAAGAAATGTCTGCTGGAAAATAACGTTTATACCGGAGCCGAAGGCAAACAAGTTACCGTCAAAAAATTATGCGCTTTCAAAGTGCCTTTTATGGGAAGCCGTAACCGCTTTTGCCATTTTCGGGTTGAAGTCTTCAGCGGCAGCCTGAACGGTGCAAATTATCTGTTTTTACAAAACGACCGCTTTTTTAATATAAATCCGTCGGCAGAAAATCCGTCAGGACAAGGCGGCTGTTACGTCTTGAACAGTCTTCATGTTGACGAAGTAGAACGTTTTGCTTTCTTATCCAAAGCCGTCTACTGCCTGCTGGAAAACATTGCCCTGAAACAGATTAACAATATCCGCCGGCCGAATATGCTTATTGCCAACGATTGGCACAGCGGCGCCATTTCCGGCCTGACAAAATATCTGACTTTGGCCAAAGTCTATGCCGGACGGCTTGATACGGACATTGCCGACAGCATCAAGCAAATTCCGGTTATTCATATTGCTCACCACATGGGCTATCAGGGGTGGGATTACAATAACACGTCCAAGATTTTGAATTCCCTGTATGAAGATTTGGCTACTCTCGTCTTAAAACACGCCAAAGCCGTCAAAAACAGTAACCCGCGCACAAGCAACACCCTGATTGTGGGTGATACGTATAATCAGGCATCGTGTAATATGCACCTTGCCGACCGTATTGTTACCGTTTCCAAAAACTATATGGAAGAGGTTTCCCGCGAAAAAAGTTTTGGCTTTGATTTTCGTGATATTTTGAAAATCCGCAAAAACTGCCGCACCTTTTTCGGAATTGTCAACGGCTATGAAAAAAGACTGATTTCCCCGAATGCTAAAAAAATAGAAGTCATCAATAACTATTTCGGCGATACGAATTTCAAAGTCTATAATGAGCATTCGCTGCAAAACAAACTGCAAAATAAAAGAGAATGTATCAAACTTCTGTCGCGTCTGGCTACCGATGAAGCTTATCGGAAAAAAGTCATTCCGCTGATAGATACTTACCATTTTGATAACATTTCTTCCACGTTAACCAATGCCGATGATATTCCTTTTATCTGCATGACCAGCCGTCTGGTAGAACAAAAAGGATATGATATTGCGCTGAATGCCATTCTGCGTTTATCGGACAAATATAAAAACTCCCCCGAAAACTTTCCGATTTTTGTTTTAGGGGGCGCAGGTAACAAAGATTTGTTTAACGATTTGATGGCTCTTAAAGATAATGCCAAACAAATTGACCGTAATTTTGCCAAACATATTTTTGTTTTTCACGGTTACAATGACAACTTTGCCTATTGTGTACAGCTTGCAGCCGATTTCTATTTAATGCCTTCCTACTTTGAACCCTGCGGTCTGACCCAGATGGAGGCCATGGCCAAAGGCTCTCTGCCGGTTGCAACATCAACAGGCGGTTTGGTAGACACCATTGAAGACGGTGTTAACGGTTTCCGGACAGAAGTCTTTTTTGCCGACGGTAACCGTGTTTATGGACCTAACCTGCAGGCCCAGCATCTCAAAAACAATATCAATGCCTATTTTGAAACGCTGGAAAAAGCGATTCGCAATTTCTATACCGCACCAAAAACATTGCGGCAAATGCAACGCGCTGCCATGGAAAAAGATTTCAGCTGGTCAATTCCGGACGGTTCTGTTTACAAATACGACAAACTGTTTCACACCGGCGGACTATAATGTCCTTTCTGACTTTATAAAACATTTACGCTTTATTTCTGCAGTTGAACAATCCGGCCAGCAGCATCAAAAAACAAGATAATAAAAACGGGATTAAATTGCCATACTGTCCGAAAATCGTCTGATGCGATAAACCGGTTTTGATAATATCATCAACATAACCACGCTCAGCCAACCCGATTCGCGACGTAATAACACCGTACGGGTTGATAACGGCACTCACGCCGCTGTTAGCACTCCGCACGACCGACATTCCTTCCTCTGCAGCCCGCATTTGTGCTGCTGCCAAATGCTGATACGGACCGGCACTGATACCGTACCAGCCGTCATTCGTCAAAACGACCGCCCATTTAGGTTTATTCTGCCGACGCACAATCTGTCCCGAAAAAATGATTTCATAACAAATTAACGGTGCAAACTCAGGATAATCATCCACCTTTATCGTCTGATATTTTTCCCCTTTGGCAAACTGCCCCACCATATTGGTCAGCGGCCGTATCCATTGTGGCAGATATTGCCGCAGCGGAATATATTCGCCAAACGGCACCAGATGATTTTTACTGTAAACATCGTGAATTTGACCAAAGTAGTCCATAACCGCCAGAGAGTTATATAAAACATAATCTCCGGTTTTGCCATCATAGCCGTCCTGCAACATACCTGCCAGCAAATAGCCCTGCGGCGGCACGGCTTCCTGAACCAAAACCCGATGTTCCATATCATATACCAGATTAAACGGCGATGCCGTTTCGCCCCAGACAACAAAATCAATATTTTCCAAACCGGCAGCACGACTCAAATTGATATATTCGGCAAGATTTTTCTCGGCCGTACCTTTACGCCATTTCATTGACTGGGAAATACTCGGCTGTACCAGACGCACCCGGATTTGCCGGCCGGTTTCAGACTGTTCCTGACGGGCCAGCAGATATTTTCCGCAGCCGAACAGCAGAAAAATAAAAAGTACCGGCAACACCAGCGCATATATATTTTTTTTATCCGGACGATTGATATAAACAGCCGGCAGCGCTGCCGTCAAAAGCACAACCATTGACAATCCGTAAGTACCCCACCAGGATAATGTCTGCAGCCATAACGGGCTAAAAGCCAAAACCGAACTCAGGGCATTCCACGGAAATCCTGTCAAAAAAACACTGCGCAGCCACTCCGTGCTTAAAAACCAGCCGGCGGTTAAAAACAACACCTTGGCGGCCGGTGTTTTGCCAAGTTTCATCAAAACTAACGGCAAAATAGTAAACACCCCGAAGAAAGCGCCGTTTAGAAACAAAACAAACGGATACAGCCATCCTGTCTGTCCGGCATCAACCAATAACGCATTACCAATCCAGTAAAATCCGACAGAGAAAAAACCAAAGCCGAACCAATAACCGACAGCCGCCAGATGCCGCACCTGTTCGCTTTTGAAACCCAACAAAGCCAAGCCGATAAACGCCGGAAACAAACACCAGAGCTGAAAAAATGGCGGCAAAGCTCCAACCGTCAGCATTCCCAGTAACCATGCGGTTATTTTATCATGCCAGAGCAAAAAATGCGTTGTTTTGTCATAAATTGTCTTAATTACAGGCACTTAATCTTCCTTATAAGGATTCGCTATTTGAAGCGACTGCAGTATGTCTATTTCAAACCCCTCCATATAAGCGGCCTCGTCCTCCGTTATATGGTCAAATCCCAAAAGATGCAGCAATCCGTGCGTCAACAAATGACAATAATGCTCAAACATTGAGATTCCTTCACTGTCCGCCTCTTTTTGCATAGTTTCAAAAGCAATAATAATGTCGCCCAGTTCAATTTCCTGATATAAATCGCGTTCTGCGGCAAAACCGTCAAAATCAATATTGGCAAAAGACAAAACATTAGTCGGCTTATCCATACCCCGAAATTCCTTATTCAGGGCATGAACCCGCTCATCATTGCTCAGACAAACATTGACAATTACCGGTAATCCGGCCTGCAATACTTCGGATTCGCCATGTTCTGCGACATAAGAAAACACAGCATCTTTGACATTTTCCGAAACGACATCTATTTGTGAAACAGCCTCGTTCCACCGCGTATCTTCCACATCCAAATTCAAAAAACTATCAGTCATTTTCCTGCATTTTTTTGCTTTTTTCTTCATACGCCTGAACAATCTTGGCCACCAGACCATGACGAACAACATCGGTGGAAGAAAAAGTTACGGATGAAATATTGGATACATTGCGCAGCGTATCTAACGCATCGCGCAAACCGGAAACAACCCCTCGCGGTAAGTCCACCTGACTCAGGTCACCATTGACGACCATGCGGGAATTCTCACCCAGACGCGTCAGAAACATTTTCATCTGCATCGGTGTCGTATTTTGCGCCTCGTCCAGAATAACAAACGAATTTGCCAACGTACGACCACGCATAAAGGCCAGCGGAGCAATTTCTATTTCACCCAGTGCCAGCTTTTTATCAACCTGTTCTGCCGGCAGCATTTCATACAACGCATCATAAAGCGGACGCAGGTACGGATCTACTTTTTCTTTCAAATCCCCCGGTAAAAAGCCTAGATTTTCTCCGGCTTCCACGGCCGGACGGGACAAAATAATCTTATCTATCGTTCCTTCCAGCATCATAGACACAGCCAAAGCCACTGCCAGATACGTTTTACCCGTACCGGCAGGGCCCAAACCGAATACAAGTTCATTCTTCATCATTTCCTGAATATATTTGGCTTGTGTTGCCGAACGCGGATAAATATAGCGTTTTTTTGTTTTTAAGACAATATCATTCAGATTTTGTTTATCATCTTCCGTATGGCAGTCACCGCTCATACGCACGGCAGCTTTTACTTCCTGTTCGCCGATTTCTATCCCTTTGCTGACCTTGTTATACAAAAGTTCGATTGCCGTTTTGGCGCCTTCCACATCGCTGGCAGCCCCTTTAACGGTAATCTGATTGCCAAAGCTTAAAATTTCGACATTCAGCATTTTTTCGATAAGACGCAGATTAGCATCCGCCGCTCCCACAAGCTGTTGCACCAGTTGATTGTTAAACAATTCAAAACAAATTTCAGCCATCTTATATTTCCTTTCCGCTCAAAGAATTGGTGGTTGCATCAATCACTTCCACTTCAATAATTTTATTCAGATTAGCACTATCCGTTTCAATATGCAAGTTTTGCATGTAAGGTGTACGGCCGATAAGCTGCCCTTTATGCCGGCCTTTCTGTTCAAACAGCACCGGCATAACTTTGCCGATACAGGACTTATTAAAGGCTTCTTGATTCGAAAACAGTAATTTTTGCAAAATATCCAAACGTTCTTTTTTCACTTTTTCTTCTACCTGATTATCCATAACGGCAGCGGGTGTTCCGGCCCGACGACTGTATTTAAAAGAAAAAGCCTGTATATATTTAACCCGATTGACAACATCCAGTGTTTGTTGAAAATCTTCATCTGTTTCCCCCGGAAAACCGACGATAAAATCTGACGACATCCGCAAAGCCGGATTAGCTTCCTGTAATTTTTCGACAATCCTCAGATAATCACCGGAACGATGACGGCGGTTCATTGCTTTCAAAATCCGGTCCGAACCGGATTGAATAGGCAGATGCAGATAAGGCATTAAAATTTCTATATCCCGATGGCAGGCAATAAGTTCATCGGTTACATCTGCCGGATATGATGTTGTATAGCGCAGACGTCTCAAACCGTCCAATTCGGCAACACGACGCAGCAGATATGCCAAATCACGTTCTTTTCCCTGCTCGTCCTCACCATGATAAGAATTAACATTCTGCCCCAAAAGGTTTAACTCGACAGTTCCGGTTGCAATAAGACGTTTTGCTTCTTTTAAGACATCGGCAACCGGACGGGAATATTCGGCACCGCGCGTATAAGGAACCACGCAATAGGTGCAAAAATTATTGCATCCCTCCTGTACCGCCAGATAAGAACACGCCCCTTGCGCTTTATTTTCCGGCAAAAAGTCAAATTTGCTGTCCGCCGGAAAATCCGTATGAACCACACCCTTATATTCGTTATTTTCGGTCATATCCCGTAAAATCTGCGGAATTTTGTGATACATCAGCGGTCCGACCGCAAAATCAACAAACGGCGCCCGTCTGATAATCTGTTCATCTTCGGCCTGCACAACACAACCGGCAACCCCGATTACCGTTTTCAGACCGGCCGCACGGCGTTCTTCGGCCACAGCCTGCGCCCTGCCTAAATCAGAAAACAGCTTTTCTGCCGCTTTCTCCCGAATATGGCAGGTATTAAACAAAACCAAATCAGCCTCTTCCTGTTTTTTGGCCTCTTCATAACCTTCTTTTTGCAGCATATCGGCTATCCGGGCGGAATCATAGACGTTCATCTGGCAGCCGAATGTTTTAATAAAATACTTTTTAGACACAACGTTTCCATAAATAGTTTAAGACATAATTTTATTATGTACGCCAAAGTTTAATTTTTTTCAAATACTTTTTTATTGCAAAACAAACAGATTTTCTCTAACATATAAATAATTTGGCGGGAAGGAGAATAGCCATGGAAGACATCAGAGATATTTTACCCTCATATTTAGGTTCTGCCACACAAGAAGAAAAACAGG
>JAUNIW010000003.1 GCA_030523245.1 Pseudomonadota bacterium | reverse complement strand
AAATCTGATATACTGAAATTACTATAAAAAATATGTCCGAAAAAAACGGCCGTTTATTTTAGGACAGATATATTTAATAAATACATTTAAAAATCAATATGTTATTAACATCCTTATTCGACCGAGAACAGGCCGTTTCTTCGCCTGCTCATTAAAAAAACAACAAGCTTTCAGATTTTATTGTTATCAACAATTTTTTTTATTATACAATCACGGCTAAACACGCTATTTTAATTCAGGGTTATATAAAATTAAGGTAAAATAATGTCGTTGTTCAAGTCTGTCGCTACTTTCGGAGGATTGACACTGGTCAGCCGGATAACCGGTTTTCTGCGTGATATGGTTTTGGCTAACTTCTTGGGAGCCGGCGCCGTTTCAGATGCTTTTGTCGTGGCTTTTAAACTACCGAATCTGTTTCGCAGTCTTTTTGCCGAAGGAGCGTTCACCAGCGCATTTGTTCCCCTGTTTTCTCAAAAACTTGTAGCCGAAGGAAAGAAAAGTTCAATTTTTTTCGCGGCACAATCTATTTCTGTCTTGGTCCTGTTTGTCGGCCTTTTTGTTTTGCTTTTTGAGATTTTTATGCCGTTTGTTGTTGAAATTCTGGCACCGGGGTTTCGCAGCGAACCGGAAAAACTGACACTGGCGACACAATTGTGCCGTATTACTTTTCCTTTTTTACTGCTGATTTCTCTGGTTTCATTTCAAGGCGGCATTCTTAATTCTTTTGAAAAGTTTGCCGCACCTGCAACGGCACCGGTTATACTCAATGCCATGATGATTTTTTCGGTATTTCTGTTTGTTCCGTTTACCCCGACGCCGGCACACGGATTTGCTCTCGGCATCACGACTGCCGGTTTGCTGGAAGTCCTTTGGCTGCGCTTTTTCCTGCGCCGGCTGGGAATTAAAATCAAACCTTATTTTCATATACGCAAAATCCTGAAAAATCCAGAGATTAAAACCTTATTCCGGCGTATTGCTCCCGGAGTAGTCGGTGCCGGAATCTATCAAATCAATATGGCTGTAGATACTATTCTGGTTTCGCTGGTCGGAACAGGGGCTATTTCCTGGCTTTATTATGCCAACCGCCTGCAACAATTGCCTTTGGGCGTTATTGGCGCGGCAATCAGTGTTGCCCTGCTGCCTATTCTGTCGAAATACCTGAAAGAAAATCAAACCGAAGAAGCCCGAAAAACTCAGGATAAAGCCGTTGAATACGGATTGCTTCTGTCCATGCCGGCAGCCGTTCTCCTGATCGTTCTGGCCGAGCCGATTGTCTGTCTGCTTTTCCAACATGGAAAGTTTTTACCGCAGGATGCCCTTAAAACAGCCTATGCCGTAATTGCCTACTCCGTCGGGCTGCCTTGTTATGTTATGACTAAAGCGCTTATGCCGAACTTTTTTGCCCGCGGAGATACGGTTACTCCGGTAAAATACAGTGCCATTGTCTTTTTAACCAATCTGGCCTTTATTCTTTTGCTGATGAGATATTACGGACATGTCGGTATTGCCTGTGCGACGACTATTGCCGCTTTTGTTTCTCTTTTACAATATCTTATCGGGTTGAAAAGACGCGGTTATTGGCAGTTTTCCAAGCCGTTGCTTTATAAAGTCTTTCGAATTCTGGCCGTTTCGGTTTTGACCGGTGCTGCCGTTTATGCCTGCCGGCTTGAACTGTCCGTATTTTATCCGGACTGGATTTACGGCTCAAAGTGGCTGTTGCTCTTGTCCTTATGCGGATTAGGTTTGTTTGCACTTGCTTTTTTCCTTATTTTCGCTAAAATATTTAACATCGTAGATTTTTATGATATTCTGCGTCTCATCCGGAGGAAGAAATAATGGATATATCCCGTTTTTTTGCTTTGCTGAAAGAAAAATTTATCTTATTTGCCCGTTTTAGCAAACAGCAAAAAGAACGCTGGCCGGCTTTTTTACGGCAAAAGGCTAAAATACTGCAGAAAAAATTGCAAAATTTTAAATTCAAAAAAATTATCAGTTTTGTAAAAAAAATCAGTAAAAAAATATCAGATTCATGGAAATTTGTTCTAAGCGCGGTTTTTTGCTTTTTATTTGTTTACTATATTCTGGGCAGCCTCTGGGTAGAAGATATTAACGTTACACCTGCCTATACCCTGCCTAAAGAAAAAAGCGATAAACTGGAAATGGCCAATACTATGTCCTTTTTAATTGACCGCGAGATTGACAGTAAAATGTGGACACCTAATCTGCCATTTGTTTTTCCGGCTTATATTCTGGATAATATGCCGAATTTCCAAATCGGCGTCATCTCATCGGTTCGGGATACGACGGGTGCCATAAAACATTTTGCAAACCAGACACCGGAGCAAAAAGAACATATTAAACAAGCTGATGAATTTTTGCGTTATCCGCCAAACATCTGGCTGATGTCCCGTAAGGGTGCTTTCGGCTTATCACCGTCTTCCAACGCCCAATACCGTAAGGCCCGCCGCGAACTCAGAAAATACAACAAAGAAAAATATACGGCTTCGGCTGCAGATTTTACAGTCTATTTAAAACGGCTCGATAAATCCCTGCGCCGGCTTATTCAAAAAAATGACAGCCAAATCATTGAACATTCTTCGCAAATTTTTGATACAAAGGCTGACGATGTTTTTTATAAAACCCGCGGTTATGCTTTCGGGGCTTGGCAGATAGCTTTGTCTGCCGGCTCGGATTTCAAAACGATAATTGTTGATAATGACATTTATACCGAATGGACATACCTGTTGTCTTCTTTACAAAAAGCAGCCGAATTCAGTCCGATAATGGTACGAAATGCCGAATTGGACAGTCTTTTCGGCGCAAACCACTTGATTGTGCAAAATTATTATCTGGAAAGAGCGCTGGTTGCCGTTATCCGGATACAAAATAAAATACAGGAAAAAAATGCTTATTAAAATTGAAGATTTAGCCCCCAAAACGCATCTTAACTTTTTTCTGCCCCGACCGCTGGTTGCCGATAATACGGCGGTCTTTTTCCGGCAGAAAGATGCGCAAACGCCGGCACCGGCCGCAGCTCTTTTAGATATTGACGGTGTTAAAAGCTGTCTTTTAACAGATGTCCTTGTCGGTGTGGCGTACAACGAAAATGCCAATAAAGAAGACGTGAAAGCTCTTGTTTTGGCCGAACTGACCGACTATCTTGAAGAAAAGCATCCTCTTCTGCCGGTCGGGGAAAACCGTCCGGACAATATCGAACTGCTGGAGGCTCTGGCTGATTCGTTCATCCGGCCAACTCTTAACCGTGACAAGGGGGACGTCAAAATAATATCCTGTACCGATAATAATCTTTTGTTACAATTTACGGGACATTGCGCCGGCTGTCCTTATGCGCAAAATACGCTTAACAATGTTATTGTCCGTTGTTTTAAACGTTATGTTCCTCTGCTGAATGATATTCAAATAAAGGATTAAAATGATTTTTCGCTGTGTGCTTTTCTTATTGCTTTTCTGGACGGCTGCCAATGCCGATGCCCGTCTGATTACAGAGAAGAAAAACGGCGCGCTTTGGGTAAAATCGGCAACAACCGAAGAAGCGGAAAATTTGTTCAAAGAATATAATTTTTCGGATTTTTCAAAAATAAATTCCAGATTTCCCCGTATTTATTTTTTACGTCTGCCTTCGGACTGGAAAGAAGTTGCCGATAGTGACGACAAACACCGGACTTTTATCCGCATTATGCTGCCGCTGGTACTGGCTGCCAATGAAAAAGTTATTGCCGAGCGGCAAAAAATTGAAGATGTTCATAAAAAATTCAAAAATAATACGCCTCTGTCTGCCGGCGAACAGGAACTCGTCGAAAAACTGGCAGAAAAATATGATGCCTTTACCCGTTTGAGCGGCAGAGAACGCATGTCTGTTCTGCTCCAGCAGCTGTTAAGCAAAATAGACGCCGTACCTCCTTCTATTCTTATTGCCACGGCCGGTATATACAGCGACTGGGGAACCTCACGTCTTGCCCTGCAGGCAAATTCTTTATATTTACGGGAAATATGGTATGATAATCAGGGACTTAAGCCGCTTGATGACTCAGATGCCGACTATCGCTATAAAATGTACGGTACTCTGTCAGAAGGTATTGAAGACCAGATTTTAAAGCTTAATTCAAATATTAACTACAGATATTTACGCATATCCCGTGACAAAGCCCGCCAAATCGGCCGCCCTCTTTACGGACCGCAAGTAGCCGCAACCATGCTTCTGGACAGCAACTTAAAAAATATCGCCGGTATGATAGACTACACTTTTTCTTTTTATAAATTACAAAAGGCCGATTATAACCCGCAACTGGAGAACATTGAATGAGTCTTTCTATTTATCCTGTTTTATGCAACGCCGGTTTTATGGATAACTATGCTTATTTGCTGGTTGATGATACAACCGGTATTTCCGCGGTTGTTGATGCTGCCGAAGAACAGGCAATTATTGATTTTTGCGAAAAGAAAAATATTGTCCCGCAATTTATTCTGACAACACATCATCACGAAGATCATACCAATGCCAATCTGGCATTGAAAAAGCGTTACGGCCTGAAAATTGCCGGTTCGGCCATAGAAAAGAATCTGATTGACGGCCTCGATATTCCGCTTGAAGACGGAGATATTTTCAAACTGGGAGAAACACAAGCACGGATTATTCTGGCTGCCGGACACACAAACGGCCATATTCTCTGGTATTTTGAAAAAGAAAAAGCCCTGTTTACCGGAGATGTTCTCTTTAACCTGTGTATCGGCGGTTTATTTGAAGGAACGCCGGAACAAATGTGGCAAAGTTTGCAAAAAATCAAGGCTCTGCCCGATGATGTTCGTTTTTATCCGGGGCATGAATATACAAGCCTTACACCGGCCGCCTTGCAGAATCCAGCCTTTGTGCCATATTTGCAATTTTTGGAAAACTGTCGGCGTAACAACCTGCCGCCCGTCGGCAATATGCTGGGGTTGGAAAAACAATGCAATCCTTATCTGAAAATTGCCGATAAAGATGATTTTATCAACAAAATGAGATAGCCGATGTTTATCAGTCTGAACAAAAAAATTCTTTATAGTATCTTAGTCTTTTTGTTTTTAATTACGGGATTGTTTTTTATTATCTTTATCAATTTTTATGCCCGTAACCTGCAGGACAGACAGAATTCTCTTTATTTAAGAAATCAATATGTCGTGGACTTGCTCTATGACAATATTTCCCTGCAAAAGCAACTGGCTCAAATTTACGAAAAAAATCCGGAAATTTCTCCGGTTTCCCGCGTTAATACCGTTTCACAGGGAATTAACCTTACCCAAAAAGAATTGTCCCGAGAACAAAAACTGAATGCGGAATTACAGAAAAATTACAACAATAACCGTGAAGCGCTTAAGGTCGGCGCCGAAATTCTGGGTTTCAGCCTGTTTATTGTTATTCTTTTTATTTTCCTTTTGATTTTTATGCTGGATTATTGGGTTATCCGGCCGATTGAAAAACTAATCGAAATCAGCCGCAAGGTTTCTCTCGGCATTTTTTCCAGCCGTATCAATATTGAAAAGGGAAGATTCCAAGATGAATTTGATATCTTATATTCCGCTTTCAATAAAATGCTGGACAATACAGAATATAATATTGAAGAAACAAAAGCCCGCGAATCCTTTTTACAAAAGTTAATTGATGCTATTCCGGACGGTATTCGGGTTATTGACAGAGAATATAATGTGATAATGGCCAACACCGCATTTCATAATATGCTCAAATTGAAAAAATCTTGTGTCGGCCAAAAATGTTATCGGGCCTATAATCACTCCTGTGAAGGGTGTCTGCAGCGGCAATATGCCTGTCCCATTAAAGAACTCTTGCAAAATTCCGGCGATGTTTCCGAACATTTCCACACCATTCATGAAGTCGGCAAAAGACCGCTTTATCTTAATGCAACACGATTACAATGGAGAAATACACCGGATGATGTTTATATAGTGGAAGCATTTCATGATTTGAGCAACGATATTAAATTTTCGCATCAACAAAAAATTTCTTCTCTGGCTTTTCTTTCCACGTCTATTGCCCATGAAATTAAAAACAATCTCGGGGCTATTCGTATGATTTTTGAAGGCCTTCTTTCCAGTTATTATAAAGATATTCCGGACACGGATGACCAAAAAAAGTATCTGCTTATGGCTTATAATCAACTGGTTGAAACCATTAAAACACCGGAACGACTGCTGCGTTTGGTTCAATATTCCGAAAATGAAGAAACGGAAATTGATATTGAAAATACCGTTAAAGATATCCTTCTCATGATTGACTATGAGGCAAAACGTCATGGCATTTCCGTTAAAACACAGCTGGAACATAATTTGAAATTCAAAGGAAATGATGCCGATTTCAAAATGATTATTCTGAATCTGACGCAAAATGCCATAAAAGCCATGCCGAACGGCGGCAATCTTATTCTTTCGACATACATGAAAAATAATAATATTTTCCTTGATGTCAAAGACACGGGCACAGGCATCAGTCCTGATAAATTAAAACATATTTTTGAACCGTTTTATTCGGCAAATGATTCTGCCAAAAGTTCCGGACTGGGATTGGCTATCGTCAGTAGTCTGGTCGAGAAAATGTCCGGACGGATTACGGTGAAAAGCAAGCCCGACAAAGGTTCGACATTTACCATCCGTATTCCTTTCGGCAAAAACGAAAAAAAGCGGCGTTAAACACACCGCTTTTTTATTTTTTTCTTAACCGAACTATTCGACAGAAGCAGCACCTTCGGCTTTTTCAGCTTCGGCAGCGGCAGCTTTTTCAGCGGCAACACGAGCTAAATCTTTGGCACCTTTTGCATTAACATCACGGTCAACCAATTCAATGATTGCCATAGGTGCGCAGTCGCCATAACGGAAACCGGCTTTCAAAACACGGGTATAACCGCCGTTGCGCTCTTTATAACGTTCTGCCAGAGTAGAGAACAGCTTAGAAACTACTTCATTATTGCGCAGAAATGCTGCGGCAATACGACGGCTGTTCAAATCACCTTTTTTCGCAAAAGTAATCATATTATCGGCAAATGTTCTCAATTCTTTGGCGCGAGTCAAAGTAATTGTAATTTGTTCGTGTTCCAGTAAAGCACTTGTCAGATTAGAGAACAAAGCTCTTCTCTGGCTTTTCGGCATACTGAATTTTCTGTGTCCATCACCATGTCTCATGATGTAATTCCTTTCATTATCTCTATGCTTTGATGGGCAAAGCGGATTAAAACACGGTTTTTGCTACGGTGACGCAGGCGTTCATACACAAAAACCCTCTTTATTTCAGAAGCTGTTTAACATAATTATTATCCAAAATCAAGAAGATTCTGCACAGAATACCGATTTAACCGGTTAAATAAAAAACAGCCGGCATACACTGAGGTATACCGGCCGATTAAAACATTCCTTGTTTTACTTATGGGATTCAATCCAAGACGTGATTGTTGACTGATTATTCAGGCCGACTTTGGTGTCTACCTGCTTGCCGTCTTTAAACAAAAACATTGTCGGAATGCTGCGAATCCCAAACTGGCTGGCTGTTTCCGGCGAATCGTCCACATTCATCTTGTAGATTTTAACAGCACCGTTCATTTCTTCATCCACAGCTTCCAAGATAGGACCAAGCTGACGGCACGGGCCGCACCATTCTGCCCAAAAATCAACTAAAACAAGACCTTTTGAATTTAATACGTTTTCTGAAAACTGGCTGTCTGTTAACGGTTGTGTCATTCTTTTTCTCCTTATTTTGTAAAATGATGATTCCTATATAGTCTTTCTATTTGAGATATTAAAGGTTCCTGCAAAAAACACAATAAGTTTTTCAAGAAACACGCATCAATCTGGTTTCATTCGTCCATAATATGTACGTTTCTACCGGCTTACCTCTGTATATTTTCCGTACCAGTCCGGCATAAGCAGCCAGCTGTTTTACATAGGATTCCGGCGTATCAGCCAAGGTTTTGGCTGCCGGACGGTTCGTTTTGAAATCAACAATCATAATTTTCTGCGGCAAAATTACCAGCCGGTCAAGCTGCGCGGAAATAATTTTACCGTCAATTTCACCGACCACCGGCACTTCGGCTTTGGAATTCTGACCGAATATTTCGGCAAACTGCGGCTGCTGCAATAAAGTCAGAACCTCCGTTTTTATTTGTTCCCGTTGTTTTTCCGTAAAATCGGCAGCATTCTTATCCAGATACTCCTTGATAATTTCTTCCTGAACTTCTGCCTGCTGCGGTAAAAACTGCAACAGCTTGTGAATCAGATTACCGCGCCGGTAAAAATTTCCGCTTTCGGCCAGCGGAGAAACCGAATCCGCATCCGTTTCATCATCTAAATGAGACGGCGTATATGGTTTTGCCAGCAGAGATTCCTCGCCGGCCTGTTGATACAACCAGTCTTCCGGCTGCGGCATCAGATTTTCTTTTGTTGTTCCCTTGTCCTTTTTACCGGCAATGACCTGCGGTTCCACAATTTCAAATTTTATGCCGTTTTCAACACCGCATTCGTGTAAAGTCTGCTCACATAATTTATACCATGAACTTTCAGAAGCACCGTTGCTTCCGCAAAAACCACAGATATATAATCTGTCTTCGGCCCGAGTCAGAGCAACATATAACAAACGGCGATATTCTTCCAAAGACTTCCGGCTGTTTTTTTCTTTTATCCGCAGACAGGTATCATCATAACAAGAACTGCTCAACGGATAATAGGCCATATTTTCGTCCCAGAGTAAAGCCTGCTCATTTTTAATATTTTTAACCCTAACCGTATCCGGCAGAAAAACGACAGGAGCCTGCAGACCTTTTGAACCGTGAACCGTCATCAAACGTACCGCGTCGGCGTCTTTCTGCTCGGTTTCTCGCTTGACTTCTACATTTGAACGGCCTATCCAGTCAATAAAACCCTGCAAACTCGGTATATGCTCTTTTTCATAGGCTATTGTCAGATTTATAAATTCATCCAGTGCATCTTCAACCTCCGTTCCCATACGTTCGGTAAATTTGTGACGACCGTTCATTTTGGTCAGCACATAATTAAAAAGCTCATACGGACGAATATAATCCAGTTTATCCGACAATGTTTTCAGATTGTCATAAATTTCGGCATATTCCGGAAAATCTCCGAGTTTTGACCATAAAGGAGCTTTGCCGCGGCCGGCACATAATTTCAGCAAATCCTCGTCCGTCAATCCGAACAACGGCGATTTTAAGACTTCGGCTAAAGATAAATCATCATTATTTAACAACAAAAAACGTCCCAATGAAATCAAATCCTGTACGGCAATCTGTTCGCCCAGCTTTAATTTATCCACCCCGTTTATATTGATGTCGTTTTCTTTACAGGCACGAATAAATTCATCGACAAAACTACTGCGTGTCTGCACCAAAACCATAATATCCCGATATTGCAAATGTTCTTCTTTTACCAAACGGACTATTTCGGCTGCAATTTTCTGAGCCAGTTCTTTTTTTACGGAATGTTCCGTTTTTCTTTCCGTCGGCGGCAGTAAATACTCGGTACTTTTTTCTTCTTTCTGCGCTGTTTCCAGAGGCCATATTTCAACTTTTCCGGCTTCGCCCACACGGTACGGCCGATGATTTACGCTTTCTCCTGCCGCTGTCACACCGGCAGAAATTTCCGGCTTGGCAAACAACTCGTTCACCATTTTCAAGACAGCTGCCGACGAACGAAAAGAGATACCCATATTCACCTTTTGAAAATCTTGTGCCGCCACTCTTTCAAAATATCCGAACATATCGTCGAATTTATCCGGATCGGCTCCTTGAAAACTATAAATAGACTGTTTTCTGTCACCCACGGCAAAAACCGTACGCTTTTTTTCCGAATTGCCTTTACCGGCAAAAAACTCTGCGCTCAGATAACGTACAATATCCCATTGCACCGGTGATGTATCCTGTGCTTCATCAATCAGAATATGGTCAATACCCCCGTCCAGTTTAAACATTACCCAAGAGGCCGCTGCATTATCCGCCAGTAAAGTCCTCGTCAGTAAAATCAAATCTTCATAATCCAGCCGAGAATGAATCTTTTTATATTCCGTATAACGACGGCTCAATTCTCCGGCAATAGAAAATACGGATTTTGTTGCCGCAAACAATTTCATCTTGCGCAACGTTTGTTCCGTTTGCAGCAGTCGTTCGCCCTCTCTTTGCAAACGCTCCGGTAAATCTCCGTCGGCTGCCGTTGAATTTTTATCCGCTATTTTTTGTATCAACTCACCCTTTTGAGTCAGAAACAAGCTTTTATAGGCCGGATAATCTTCCGTTTTCAATCCTTGCAGCAGCAGATTTTCCAAATTTTCCGACATCTTCTGATTTTTTTTGCCGCCTTTGGATAAGGCTGCAATATCTGCCCGCAAAGCCGAAACATTTATACCGGCCATAAATTCCGCCATTATCTCTGTTTCTGTTTTATCGGCTTCAATCTGCAGTTTTTGAGCCAAAACCTGATGAAAATTTTCTTCGCTTTGATAATTATTCAGAAAACCGACAATCTTGGAACGGTTTGCCGTTATATTCGTCATCAGCTTCGGAAAAGTATATTCACTCACGTTTTCAGTCAGATACTGCAAAGCCCTTTTCAAAGGACAGTCAGCCCCATATTCCGTTTTTTCCAGTAGCTCTTTTTGAATTTGGGCCAGCGCCGCAGCAGCCGTTTCATCATCCAGTATATCAAAATACGGTGAAACACCGGCTTCCAGCGGGAAACGTTTTAACACTTCCTGACAGAAACTATGAATGGTTTGTATTTTAATACCGCCCGGTGTATCCAGAAGTATGGCAAATAATGTCCGTGCCCGTTGCTTGTATTTTTTCTGGCGGCTGACATCATCAATTTGTCCCAGCAGCGAAAACAGGCTTTCTTCCAATTCGGCTTCAGACATAACAGACCATGCACTCAAACGCTCGGAGATACGACTGTTCATTTCAACGGCTGCCGCTTTTGTATAAGTCAGGCAGAGAATCCGCTGCGGATTAACCCCGTTCAGCAAAAGGCGCAACACCCTGTCCGACAAAACTTTGGTTTTACCCGTGCCGGCAGAAGCTTCAACCCAGACAGATTTCAACGGGTCGGCAGCCAGCTGCTGCTGGTGTGTCGCCTGTATTCCGTATTCGGTACGCAGCTGTTCAAACTCTTCTTTAGTTCTCATCTTTTTCATCCTTCACCGACCATTCCAGAATTCGTGATAAATGGTCATAATCAGAATAGGCCGGTGCTTTTGAAATTACAGGTTTGGGCAGATAAGGCTGTTCTTTTTTACTGTAGGCCGTCATATAATTTTCTATCAGTCCCAGAGTTGCTTCACAGCCTTTTCGGCTTTGCTCCGCATCGGCCGCAATTTCTTTTTCGCCCAACCGCCAATAACGCAAAGAAGAAACCTGCTTCGGCGGAATTCCTTCAAAGCCGCCGTTTTCGGCTATCAGCGCTTCTATCGGCAATTGCGGCGCAAAACCGCTTATCATCTCATTAACGGTTCGTGCCTGTCCGGTCTTATAATCCAGTATATTCAAATATCCGTCTTTGGTTTCATCTATTCTGTCTGCCTTGGCCGTTATGGTAAAATTGCCGTTACAGACTTTTACGGCACCGCTGACTTCATTATGTACCCGCGCTATCTCCGGCCGGTATTCTTTTTCCCGTGCCACCAGCCAGTCTGCCGTCTTCACGAACTTCGGCCACCAGAAGGCCTTTATCTCCGCACTGATATTGTTGGCGGCAAACTCTTTTTCTCCCATTTTCAATAATATTTCAGCTGCGTTTTGCGGATAAGCCGCAGAAGAATATTGATTATTAAACTCTTCAATCACTTTATGCACAATATTACCGTAGTCCCGAAAAGCAACATTTTCATCAAGGTCATGCAGCGGATACAGCCCCAGAATATACTTGGCATAAATTGTGTACGGATCCCGCATCAGCATTTCAAAATTAACAGCTGACAACTTACGCGGCCGCAGCTCCGCCGGCGGACACGGACGCGGAGCCGTAATACGTTTTTGCCGGACGGCCCGCTCCCAGAACTTTGCCCAGAGAGAATATTTTTTATCTTTAATAAATTCATATTCCTCTTCCTTGCCGAAATTTGCAGCCAGAACGGTTTCCATTCGAAGCCACCAGCGTGATTTACCGGTCGGCGTACCGTCTATTCGCTCCGCTCTGGTCAGATACACTTCCGGTGCATTCAGCAGATGAGAAAAATCAGCGGCCATAACACCAACGGCCCGTTCCGGCAACGGAAAGCCGAAATCTTTTCTCATCGGCCGCGACATCCACATATCGGTTGACGGTAATTTGGGCCAGATACCCTCGTTTACTTCACCGATAATCGTCACATCGAATCGGTTCAGCCGTGCTTCTATCGGTCCCAGTATTTTTATTCTCGGATGCATTCCGTAACGCACACGTACATTCTGTTCCAGCAGCAAATGTTCTAACAACGGCAAATAATCCTGCGGCCGGATATTTCCCAGCAGGTCGCATTTTTCGGCAAATGCGCTGACAAATTTGGCCGCCGCATTGCCCGAATCATTTTTCCAAATAATTTTTGCACCGTCTTTTGTATCTGTTGACGCTAAATCTTCCGCCGTTTTAATATGTTGGATAAACAATTCTTTCAGACTGACTTCCGAACCGCTAAAAAGTTTCTGCAGCGGAGCAAAACAAGATTTTATCTTTATCATAAGCTCTTCTTGCTGCGGCGTCGGTTCTTCTTTTTGGCGCCAGATTAATTCCAAAAGGCGAATCTGCCGGTTTAAAGCACTTTTATTTTGCATGCAGGCGGCAAACGGATGTTTCAGCAAAGAAAGCAGACTGACTTGTGAGAAATCATTTTCCAAAACATTGATAATCAGCCGCAAATAAACGCCTATCGGGGTTAATCCCAGCGGCTGACCGGCAGAATCGTCGGCCGTAATTCCCCACCTTTTTAATTCGGAAACAACACGGCGAGCCAAATTTCTATCCAAAGTTATCAAAGCCGCCGTTTTTTCCGGTGTTTCCAGAGTCTGCCGCATGAGTAACGCAACAGCCTGAGCCTCCTGACGGATATCATTGCTGCTCATAAGATGTATACCATCCAATGCCGATACAGGCAGAGGCATCGTCGTCAACCGGCGCCATTCCGCCGAACTGCCGGCCGGACGCATAACTTCCGATACAAATCTTTCTCTCGGCGAAAACGTTTTTTCCGGCGCATTTATAACCGACGAACGGTCAACTTGTAAATAATCCAGCAGTTCTTTCAGTTCAAACTGCGGATGATTTTCATCTATTTGCTGCCAGCCCGAATCCTCCAGAATCATATCCAATCCATAGAGCCATACCTCACCGTTCGGCAGATTCATGACTGTTTTAACAAGTTTTTTCAACAGCGGAAAAGCCGCCGTCGTACCGGCCACCACAATTTTTTGTTCTGTTTTATTCCGCTGCCAGATTTCCAGTTCGGCTTCCAAAAGCTGATTGCGGCGCAAAACCGTATCTACAACCCCGCGTTTTGCCATAATCTCCGGCCAATTCAGAGTAATAATGCCCAACAGCGTCAGACTTTCCTGCCAATGCTCGGCATACTCGGCCGGTACAATTTCTTGCAAACGGGAGAAATCCAGATTTTCATTATACGCCAAATCCACCAAATCAGCCAGATTTTCAGCCAGAGCATAAGCCTGAACCAAAGATAAATTTCCCAAACCCAAATCTGCCGGCTTTTGCATGATTAAGCGCGTAAAAATCAGTTCTCTTTCCGTTTTGGATATTTCCGGACTCAGATTTTTAATAATCTCATGCGCACCGGTTAAAAATACTTCGTCTTCTTCTACATCGGCAACAGGTACTATCCGCGGCAAAATCGTCGGTTCCGGTCCGCGCTGCCGCACAAAGGCATCCGATAAACTTTGGCAGGCACGGCGGTTTGGCAGCAAAAACAAAACCTTGGTCAGCTCCTCCGGCCGGTTTTGATATTCTTTCAAAAAAGTTTCAGCCAAAACATCAACAAATGAAGCTGCCGCATTAACATTATAGATTTTTGCCGTCATTTTGGGATTCCTTATAAATTTTTCAGGAATTCCTGTAATTTTTTAACAGCCCGTCCCCGATGGGAAATTTTATTCTTTTCATCTTTGTTCATCTCGGCAAAACTCTGCTCAAAACCATCCGGAATAAATAACGGGTCATATCCGAATCCGAAATTCCCTTTCTTTTCCCGAGCTATCATACCGTCAACCCGCCCTTCGAAAATTTCATATTTTCCGTCCGGCCAGGCCAGCGAGATAACACACGAAAAATACGCTTTACGGCTTTTATCCGGACTTTTTTCCATTTCGGACAGCAGTTTATCCATGCCTTTCGCAAAATCACGATTTGGCGCATAGCGGGCCGAATATACGCCGGGAGCACCATTTAACGCATCGACGCACAGTCCCGAATCATCTGCCAGACACGGCATTTTTGTCTGTGCCGCTATGGTTTGAGATTTCAAAAGAGAATTTTCGGCAAAGGTTGTTCCCGTTTCTTCAACATCCGGCAAATCCATATCCAGCGCCGACATGACCTGTATGCCGTAAGGTTCCAGTAATTCTTTTATTTCTTTGATTTTTCCGGCATTGTGGCTGGCAAAAATAATTTTTGTTAATTTCATAAATATCCTCCTAGGCGTTAATCGCTTTCTTCTGAGCCATAATCAGTTCATGAATGCCTTTTTTAGCCAGACGGAATAATTTTTCAAATTCTGCCTCACCAAAAACAGCCCCCTCTGCCGTTGCCTGAATCTCCACGATTTTGCCGTTTTCCGTCAAAACAAAATTGGTATCGGCTCCGGCATGCGAATCCTCTTCATAATCCAAATCAAGCAATGGCTCGTTTTCATAAATTCCGCAAGATACCGCCGCCACATACTCCCGCACCGGATTACGCGGCAGACGGCCGTCTTTTACCATTTTCTGCAAAGCCAGATACAAAGCAACAAAACCGCCGGTTATCGAAGCCGTCCTTGTGCCGCCGTCAGCCTGCAAAACATCACAATCCACTTGCACGCACATTTCCGGCATTTCGGTCAACTCCACGGCTGCCCGTAACGAACGTCCGATAAGGCGCTGAATTTCGGCGGTTCGGCCGTTTACACCTTTTGTTTCACGAGAAACACGTGTCTGCGTCGCCCGCGGCAGCAAAGAATATTCTGCCGTTATCCAGCCCCGATTTCCGCCTTTGAGCCAGTTTGGAACTTCAGGACTTACGCTGGCCGTACATAAAACGTGGGTATTCCCGCATTTTATCAGACAAGAACCTTCCGCATACAGATTAACATTCGGAATTATTTCTATTTCTCGCAAATCTTCCGCATTTCGGCTGCTTTTTCGCATTTATTTCTCCTTAAATACCGTTTGTTTTCTTTTGCTGCTGAAAAAAATGATGAACGGCCGAAGCCACTCTTCTGACTGTATTTTCCACCTTTTCATCACGTGTTTCAACCACAATATCAGCCTCGGAATAGTAAGGATATTCTTCGGTTATATATTCTTGCAGCTTATGCTTTACCGTGGCATTGTCTCCCAGCAAAAAAGGACGGCGTGTCCGGCCGGCCGTACGATGATAAAGCGTGTTAATATCTGCCTTCAGCCAGATTGTCACGGCGTGTTCCTTTGCCAATTCCCGCGTCTGCGCCGCCACAAACGAACCGCCGCCCGACGCCAAAACACACGGTGTTCCCTGCAACAGACGTTTCATAACGCGTTCTTCGCCGGCCCGATACTCTTTTTCGCCAAAACATTTCAATACGTCAACAAGAGATAATCCTGCCGCTTTTTCAATTTCCTGATCACCGTCCACAAACGGTAAAGACAAACGACGTGCCAGTCTTTTGCCAACGCTGGTTTTTCCGCTTCCCATCAATCCGACCAGCAATATTATCTTATTTATCTTAGTCATTTTCTTAATTTTCTTTGTTCAAATATTTGCTTTCTATTGACCTAATAATATAACCTTGCTAACATTATTCAATCTTTTTTTAACTTGTTATAAGGATGAAATTTATGAAAAGACAATCCATGTACAATCAAGGCAGCAATCTTAAAATTTTGTTTTATGCTCTGGGCTTGTTTCTTCTTGCCGGCGTTATTTTTTTGATGATTCATGATATTCAGGTTCCAACCGAACATGTAACACAGGATATTTCCGTAAATCTTGAAAATTAACTTTAATGCTTGAACACTGGCTTGATAGTTTTCTCGAAACCGAAGCAGCGGAAAAAGGCGCGGCTTTGACGACAATCACGGCTTACAGAAGTGATTTGATGCAGTTTTTTAAATTTTGCCGCCTTGAAACGCCTCAGGATATCTCCGAAGAGCGAATCGAAAGCTTTATTCAAAATCTGCAAAGCGAATCCTTTGCCCCCAAAAGTCTGGCCCGCAAACTTTCGGCTATTAAAGATTTTTGCAAATTTTTATATTCCGAAAAGATTATTACCGACAATCCGGCATCTGCAATATTAACACCAAAACAAGAAAAACCGCTGCCCAAGTTCCTGACCGTAAAAGAAATCCGCCAGCTTATTGATGCGGCTTTTGCTAAAACGGATTACCGTTACCAGCGTATCGGTGTAATGATTGAACTTATATATGCTACAGGTCTTCGTGTTTCCGAGCTTGTCGGACTGCCCGAAAACGCCGTTAACTACAACAAACAACTGGTAACCGTCTGCGGCAAAGGAAACAAAGAACGCATTATTCCTATTGCCGCAAGAACTTTACAAACTCTGCAAGACTATCTGCCGCTGCGACAAGAATTTATGAAAAAAAATTCTCAGTCACCTTGGCTTTTTCCTTCTCTGACCTCCGTTTCCGGCCACTTAACCCGTGATGCTTTCTTTAAAGATTTAAAAAAACTGGCTGTCGATTGCGGCATTTATCCGTCCCGCGTATCACCGCACGTTTTACGTCACTCCTTTGCCACACACTTGTTAAACAACGAAGCGGATTTACGTTCGGTACAAAAAATGCTGGGGCATAAAAACATCGCCACAACAGAAATATATACACATATTACTTCACAGAAGCTGGGTGAAATCGTTCGTCAGAAACACCCTCTGGCACATTTTTCTGAGGACAGTCATGGCTAAAAGAAAAGAACTTTACATAAAGGAAGAACATACTCTGGACGACCTGACCAGTGTTTCCAAAACGATTATACCGCTGGCTAAACAACTGCTCGGTACCGGCGGCATGCTCGAAATCGAACTTTTGTCAGCATGGAAATCCATTGTCGGGGATACCTTGGCTCCCTATACCCTGCCGCGCAGAATCCGTTTTGCCAGAAACGAGCATCTGAACGGAACTCTCGACCTCTTTGTTTTGGGCGGCGCTTTTGCTCTGGAAATTCAACAGCGCGAATCGCAAATCTTAGAAAAAATAAATACTTATTTCGGCTATCAGGCCGTTTCCAAATTGAAAATTATTCAAAATAACAGCCCCGAAGATTTTCTTTTATCCCCAAAACCCATTGATAATATGAAAAAAAATCTTGTATCTCAAGAAGAACAAAATTATATTACTGAAATAGTAAAAGAGGTTGCCGACAACAATTTGCGCTACCGGTTGGAAAATCTGGGCAGAGCCGTATTCGGCAACAAAAAATCTTAGGAGGAACGTTTGTATACGATTATCAGAACACTCAGCAAAACCGCAACTTTTATTGTTGCTTTTTTTGCCGTGGCTTATTTTTATTTTACATATAAAGGATTTGTTATTGATGAAACCGGTAATATTGTCTTAAAACAGCAAACGGCTGCCGCCATGGAAAGACATGGTCTTGTCAATGTTTTACCGGATAATCTTCATCTCAATGTTTCCGAAAAATTTGCCGAAGGTTCTTTGGGGGCGCCGCTTACTCTTTATGAATTTTCATCTTTAGGATGCCCGCATTGTGCTGATTTTCATCTGGATGTTATTCCGGAAGTAAAACGCGAATATGTTGATAACGGGCTGCTGCGTATTGTTTTTGTTAATTTCCCGCTGGATAAAAAATCCATGGAAGCGGCCATGCTGTTGCAATGCGCTTCTACCGACAACTATCATGACTTTTTATCCCGACTTTTCGACAGACAAAGATTTTGGCTTTTATCTTCCGATACCGAACCGCTTTACGGATATGCAGCCGAATTCGGCATCAGTTATAATGAAGCCGAATCCTGCCTGCATAACGATGCCATGGCACAGATGATTATTTCCGACAGACAACAGGGTCTGAAACAGCTCGGAATGACCGGAACACCGGCTTTATTGTTCAGCGGCCGCGACGGCAACGAAATCATCTATTCCGCAACCAGTTTTAAAACATTGAAAAAATACCTTGATGAACGCCTGACACGTCTGGGAGTAAAAAAGGCACAATGAAAAAAACGCCCAAAGATATTAAAAACATGGATGAAAGAATTCAAAAACTGAAAAACTTTCAGCGCGAGAATTCGGAAAAATCCAAGAAATCGTCTATACCGGATTCTGTTGCAAATGCTTTCAGAATCGGCACGGAATTTGTTGCCGCCGTTCTGGCCGGCATCTGTATCGGTTATGCTTTGGATAAATTTTTCGGGACTAAAGTCATTTTTCTGCTTGTATTTTCTTTATTTGGGTGTATGGCTGGTATGTTGAATGTTTATCGCTCGGCAAAAGAGATGGATAAAAATATTCAGGAAGGAAAAGAGTAATGTCCAGTCCGGTAGAACAGTTTGAAATAAAAAGAATTATTCCGTTTGAAGTTAACGGTGTTGATTTATCCTTTACAAATTCAGCGCTGTGCATGATGATTACGGTAGCTGTTATTATGCTCAGTATGACTTTCTGCCTGAGAAAAAGAAATATTGTACCGACCATGGCTCAGACTATTCCCGAAGCCGTTTATTCTTTTATTCAGAGTATTATGGGTGAAACACTTGGCAAAAACGGTATTAAATACTTTTCTTTTGTTTTTGCATTGTTTACGTTTATCGCCGGCGGTAACATATTAGGATTGTTCCCGTACAGCTTTACTTTTACATCGCATATTGCCGCCGTCGGAGCCTTGTCTATTTTCTGTCTTCTCCTCAATATTGTTGCCGGTATAAAAAAACGCGGATGGAGTTATCTGCATACATTTTTTCCGCAGGGCGTGCCTGTTTTAATGGCTCCGCTGATTGTACCGATAGAAATTATATCGCTTTTATCAAAACCTTTTAGCCTCACAATCCGTTTGGCCGTTAATATGTCTGTCGGACATATTATTCTCAAAGTTTTGGGAGGTTTTATTGTTTCCATGCAGCTGTTCGGCTTTATTCCGCTCGTTGCAGACATGGGAATCATTATGTTTGAGCTATTCGTAACGCTGTTGCAGGCTTATATATACACAACATTGAGCTGTGTCTATTTAAACATGGCTATCAGTAACGAACACTAACTTTTGTTGACTTAAAGAAAGGAACTTTAAAATGGAAAACGAAATCTTACAAAATAAAACTTTGGCTTATATCGGTGCCGGTATCTGCGCTTTGGCCATGACTGCCGCTGCCTGGGGTTTAACAAAACTGTGGGTTGCTTTGATTGAAACCGTTGGTCGCAATCCTCAGGTTAAAAAAGACGTAACCTTGTTCGGCTTTATCGGTATGGGTTCTATTGAAGCTATTGCTTTGTATATTTTGGTTATCGCCATTTTGATGATTATCTAACAGATAACGCCTTTTACAGAGGAAAATAAATGCCTCAACTAGACTTATCAACTTATGCCTCTCAGGCTTTTTGGATGGTTTTGTGCTTTTGTTTGTTCTGGATTTTGGTGTCTGTTTTTATTACGCCGAAAATTGCCGATGTTCTGGAACAACGAAAACGTAAGATTGATGATTATATCCAAAAGGCAGAAAAACTGAATCAACAAGCCAAACTGTCGCTTGAAAAATATGAGAAGGCTCTTAACGCTGCCAAAGCAAAAGCTTCGGCCGATATTGCCGCAAATCAAAAAGAATCTGCCAGCTTTCTGGCGGAAGAGGAAAAATTGCTGAATGAACGTTTGAATAAACAAATTGCCGACAGTGAATTTAAACTGGCAAAAGAAAAAAGAGAAACTTTACAGCAAATTGAAGCTCTTTCTCAAACTCTGGCCTTTGATATTGTGCAAAAACTTGGCTTTAGCGAAATCAGCAAAAATGATGTGGCAGAGGCGGCTTCCAACAGAGGAAAAGACTGATGGCAGAAGAGTATACAGATAATTTGCCGGATAGTGCACCGTTAGATACACTGGCCGATGGCAATGATTTAATTGATGCAACGCAAAATGCCATTATCGACGCAGCTGAAAACGTCTCGGAAGTTTTCGACATGGCGAATCCGGTTAATCCGCATCAACCGGCGGAAGTTCCGTTTTATGCCGATGTCGAATTCTGGGTCGGAATGGCTTTTGTTCTTTCTATCGTTGTTTTGGCCAAGCCTGCTTATCGCTTTCTGAAAGCGGCTATGCAGAAAAAAATAGACAATGTCAGAGAACAGATTGATGATGCGGTTCAACTACGGGATGACGCACAAGAGTTGCTGACTCAGTATGAAAAAAAATTTGCGGCTGCCGAAGATGAAGTAGCACAAATTTTGAAACAGGCCGAAAAGAATATTGCCAATCAAAAGAAAAATGATTTGGCTGTCCTGAAAGAAAATACGGCACTTAAAGAAAAAGAAATCAAGCGGCGGATTGCCAGCTCTACCGAAAGTGCCATTGCCGAAATCAATCAGTCTGTCGCACGTTCGGCTGTTGAACTGGCAAAAGATACTATTCTGGCTCATATTAAAAAAGCGGATAAGAGTGCTCTTATTGATAAGTCGATTGAAAGTCTGGATAAATTTATTAAATAAGTTTCCGTATTCAAAAAAAGGAAGCTTTTTCGAGCTTCCTTTTTTTATATCAGACAGATAATTATAACTCGCCGTCAGCGTATCTTTTTGCTATATCAGACAATTTAATCGCTTTAATCTGATCGGCATGTCCGGCTGCACCGAAAGCAATATAACGGGCTTCGCAAACTTTCTGCATTTCTTCAATAGCCGGTTTGAGATATTTACGCGGGTCAAATTCTTTCGGATTTTCGTTAAAGAAACGACGGATAGCGCCGGTAATAGCCATACGGGAATCGGTATCAACATTTACTTTGCGTACACCGGATTTAATACCACGAACGATTTCTTCAACCGGCACACCGTAGGTTTGCGGTATTGCGCCGCCGTAAGCGTTAATCAAATCCTGCAATTCCTGAGGCACTGAAGATGAACCATGCATAACAAGGTGTGTATTCGGTAATTTGGCATGAATTTTCTCAATAACATCTATTGCCAGAATATCGCCGTCAGGTTTGCGGGTAAATTTATAAGCGCCATGAGAAGTACCAACAGCAACAGCCAAAGCATCCAAATGAGTTAAAGCGACAAATTCAGCTGCTTCATCAGGGTCCGTTACCAGACGTTTTCTATCCAATTTACCTTCGGCTCCATGGCCGTCTTCTTTATCGGCTTTACCGGTTTCCAATGAACCGATAACACCCAGCTCGCCTTCAACAGAAGCACCGACAGCATGAGCGCGGGCCACAACTTCTTGTGTTACGCGGACATTGTAGTCAAAAGAGGCCGGCGTTTTACCGTCTGCTTCCAAAGAACCGTCCATCATTACCGAACTGTAACCGTTTACGATAGCCGACTGGCAGATATTAACCGAAGCACCGTGGTCCTGATGCAAACAAATCGGCAGTTCCGGAAACATTTCGATACCGGCCATTACCATATGGCGAATCATCGGGTCACCGGCAAATTTGCGGGCGCCGGTAGAAGTTTGCAGAATAACAGGGGCGTTTACTTTTTTTGCCGCCTGCAAAACAGCCAGAATTTGTTCCATATCATTTATATTAAAAGCCGGAACACCATAACCGTGTTCGGCCGCATGGTCAAGAATTTGACGCATAGATACCAAAGGCATTTTTTTCTCCTTAAAAAGTTAACTTATAACTGCCTAAAATATATGCAATTTCTATTTTTTTGCAAGCCTTTTATTGACGGCTTGTTCATTTATTGAGACTCTGAATCTGATAAAAATCATAATATGCGCCACCACGTTCTATCAGTTCGTCATGGCGTCCTTCTTCAATGATTTTTCCGTTATCCATCACAATCAGCCGGTCCATTTCTTTCAAAGTTGACAACCGGTGGGCAATGGCTATAACCGTTTTGCCTTTCATAAGCTTTTTCAGAGATTTCTGGATATATAATTCACTTTGACTGTCTAATGCCGAAGTTGCTTCGTCCAAAATTAAAATCGGCGCATTTTTCAGAATGGCGCGAGCAATAGCTATACGCTGTCGTTCGCCGCCCGACAACATAATACCGCGTTCACCAACCTTGCTTTCGTAGCCGGCAGGAAGTTTTCTGATGAATTCATCGGCATACGCCAGCTTGGCAGCCTTTATAACTTCTTCATCCGTGGCATTGACATTACCATAACGGATGTTCTCCATAATCGTACGGTTAAACAACGTTGTATCTTGCGGAATAACGGCAATCTGAGCGCGCAGGCTTAACTGCGTAACATTTGCAATATCTTCGCCGCCTACAAAAATCTGTCCGCCGACCAAATCATAATAGCGCGCCAACAGCTTTATCAATGTTGATTTGCCGCTGCCCGAATGCCCGACCAAACCAATCTTTTCGCCGGATTTTATATTCAGGTTAAAATCATTGAACAAAGTATTTTTATCCTGATATTTAAAGCTGATATGAGAAAATTTTATCCCTTTGCCGCGCATTTTGATATAATGCGCACCGATTTTATCTTCTACCTGACACGGACTGTAAATCAAATTTAATCCGTCTTTAATTTGTCCGTATTGCCGTGCGACATCACTGGCTAAATAACCGATATTATGTATTTCCATAATCAGACCGCCCATCATTGAAACACACAAGATGACTCCGGATAAATTTAACTGGCCGATATACCAAAAATAAAACACGCCGATATATATTGCCAGATAAGTAGAATACAAAACAGTTTTACTCTGAAAATCATACAAGGCATCTCTTGTGCGTTCGTTCTGTTCTGCCTGTACCGTTGTTTTTAAAACATGGTAAAAACGTTTCTTTTCAAAAAAATAATTGGCAAAACTTTTTACCAAATCAGAATTTGTTACCGTATCAATAAAAACACCGTCTGTTTCGGCACTGAAGCGGGCGCGTTTTTCAGCCCAGGAACCAATCCGGCGGCGTATATAAATTGAAATAACCGCAAAAACAAACAAAAGAATACTCATCAGCAAACCAAGCCAAATACTGGCATTATAGATTAGAAACATGCTGACACCGATAGATATTACCGGTTTGATCACACCAAACAAGGCATGTGCATACAACTCATGGATACCCGAAACAACATTTTTAACCTTAGCCGTGATTTTTCCAGACATTTCTTCATTAAAGAAACGGATAGAATGGTGATGAACGGCAATAAACAAATCTTTGTAAACCAAACTCTTAAAATAAGGTATAAACTTTCCGCTTGTGTATTGAAAAACAAATGAGGACAAACCTTCTGTCACAAGCATAGCCGCTAATAATCCGATATATAAAAATATCGTATGCAGTACCTCGTTGTTTTTTTCAAAATCAGGAAACACTCCGATTGCCTGCGATATGGCATACATTTGCATTCTGTCGGATACAGCGCGGACAATTATTGCAATCAAGATAATTCCGGCCATCAATTTTGTTTTGCGTAAATAATACAGAATGAAAGACCAAACGTTCATCAACCCAGTTCCTTGCGTCTTTTTTTCAGTTTAGCGAGTTTTTCACTGACATTACCCGTATCACGTCCGGTTTTGGCAAGCCGGTCATACATGCGGCTGATTTCCTTTTCCAGATAAGCGGTTTCGATTTCATTACGCAAAACGGTTCTTTCCTGATAACTTCCGGTACTGTTAATCTGCGTTATATGCGTCAGACAGTCTTCGACATCCAGATTAAAGTTCAACTTCTGTTTAATAAAATACGGCAGTTCATATACAAGCTGACGGGCATTAGCATACGCTTCCTGACCGTCGGAACATTTGATATATCGTTTTTTCAACAACCGGAAAGCAATTTCCAGTTCTTCATTATTATCAACCACAATAAACGGAACAGGATTGGCAAAGCCTTCAAGAGAAATGAATTTCAGAAACTCCAGAAGATGATGAAAATAACCGTTGATGTTATAAATAATAAACGGTTTCATCGGCAGCATCCCGTCCTGCATTGCCACACAATCATAGGCCAGCTCATCCAGTGTTCCCACACCGCCGGGGGCAAAGACCACAAAATCTGCTTCCAGCAGTTTCTGTTTGCGTTCTTCCAGAGTTTTGGCCACAACAATATCCATTTTGGTAATAAGTTCGTCATCATTTGGATAAAGTTCAAAGTATTTTTTTGTGGTAATACCCTGAATCGGCGAACCTTCAAGACGGCACTGGCGTTTATTCCAGCCATCCAGAACACCTTTGGCCACGGCTCCCATAATGCCGCTGTTTGATAAGCCGAAATCCAATTTAAAATCCATTTTAACTATTTTTTTGCCCAGATGATATGCTTCCTGCGCATAGATTTTATCATTGCCCGAACGTGAACCGCCGGCCACAAAAACACGAATACCTTCTTCGCGGTTGGCTTCCTTAAAACTTTGAATTACTTTTTCTTCTACGTTACAGACTTTTTCATCCATTTTTAAAGCTCCTTAATATCTCCTCTGGCCTGATTTGCATAAAATTCGGCAGCAAATTCCGATAGAGTATCATTCTTTATAGCTGCCCGTAAACCTTGCACCAGACGTTCATAATAACGTATATTATGCCAGGTCAGCAGCATAATTCCCAGAACTTCATTGCATTTTTGCAAATGATGAATATAGGCACGGCTGTAATGTGTACACAACGGACAATCACAATCTGCTTCCAACGGCCGAGGGTCTTCACGATGCCGCGCATTACGGATATTTACCGCCCCGTATTTGGTAAATGCCTGTGCCGTACGGCCGGAACGTGTCGGCATAACACAATCAAACATATCTACGCCGCGCAAAACTGCACCGACAATATCGTCCGGACGGCCGACACCCATTAAGTAACGCGGTTTATCTTCCGGCAGCATATCCGGCGCATAATCCAGAACTTCAAACATTTTTTCCTGTCCCTCGCCGATAGCCAGACCGCCGATGGCATAACCGTCAAAACCGATTTCCGTCAGGGCCTGGGCCGACTCTGCACGCAGGTCTTTAAAAACATTACCCTGTTGAATACCGAAAATTCCGTATCCGTCCCTGTCGATAAAGGCTTCTTTGCTGCGTTTGGCCCACCGCATGGACATGCGCATGGATTTGGCACAGGTTTCATAGGTTGAAGGATACGGCGTACATTCGTCCAGACACATGGTTATATTGGAATCAAGCTTATGCTGAATCTTCATTGATTCTTCCGGACTCAGAAAGAATTTTTTACCGTCGACATGCGAACGGAACGTCACACCTTCTTCCGTTAACTTACGCAGTCCGCTCAGGCTCATGACCTGAAAACCGCCGGAATCCGTTAAAATAGGTTTGTCCCAGTTCATAAATTTATGCAGACCACCCATTTTTTCGACCAAATCCGCCCCCGGACGCAGCATCAGATGATAGGTATTACCCAACAAAATTTCTGCTCCCGTTGCTGCCACGCTTTCCGGCATCATCGCTTTAACCGTACCGCAGGTTCCTACCGGCATAAATGTCGGCGTATTGATAACGCCATGTTTTGTAATCAACCGGCCTAACCGGCTTTTTCCGACTTTTTTATCTATTTCAAATTTTAATCCCATTTCTCATCCTGTTTCTGCTTATTTTACCCGTGAACGCGGCGGCAACGGATTGCCCATACCCTTTTCCAGATTGCCTTTATTTACGTACCCAGCCTCTCCGTTGTCAATAATTATTTTAAACCAGTTTTTGTCCGGCGTATAGCCGACAACACGCACTGTCTGCCCTTTTATTCCTGCCGCCAAAACATCATAACGGCTGTCCGGACCATAATAAATATTTCCGGCATCTTTCAAGTGATAGAAATAATTTTCGTTTGATTTGTCGCCGTCTATTTTTATTATTCTGGCCTCAATACGGTCATCGGCAACCCGAACGCCGCCTATAACCATTTCTTGATAGTAACTTGAATTACGATGCTGCGGCAAAGATACAAAACCGACCTTGCCCAGAATAAAAACCGCATACACGGCAGCCACCGCACCGGCAAAAACCGGCAAAACCATCTGCCTCATTTTTAATTCCGACGCGGACCATTTGGGCAATATAATCGTTTTCTGCGGATGAAAGTCCAATATATCAATATAAGTCTGCAACAGCTCATGTGCTCGGCTTTCCGGCGGCACCAGCATATAGGCCTGTTTAGCGTAAAGCCAGGCCATATCATTCCTGTCCGCTTTATTATAGGCTATCGCATTATGAATAAGCAGTTTGAGATTATCCTCATCTTTTGCTCCGACCGCAGACAAATTAAATTTTATTGCTTTCAGATTTTCGGGAAAGGCCTTTACGCCCCACCATCCCCTGAGCCAGTTGGATACTGACGTTGACAATACCATATCTTTTGCTTCGGCATAATTGCATATATCTTTGGTTTCTTTAATTTTATATCCGCTGATACAGGCATAAACCCGTCGTTGTTTTAAAACACGTAAAGCCGCGTCTTCCTGCCCTTTTTGGTTTTTATAAATTTTCAAAACTTCCATATCCGGAAAATCTTTTTCTTCATAAACCAATGAAAGCAAATCATATTGCAATCTTTTTTTCTGATCTTTCAAAAGATTATAAGCTAAAGATATTTTCTGGAAAACTTCCACCGCATCAGGATTTTCATTATGATCCGGATGCCAGTATTTTGCCCTGTTGTAATATTGCTGCTTTATTATAGATAAGGGCGCATTCGGTGTCACCTCCAAAACACGATAATACCCCATACCGTCAAAATTACCTTTCACTTCCCGCCTCCTTTATCCATAATTTTCGAGCAATATTCAAAACATCTTCCGCGGCTTCCGATGTCGGATAACGATTTAACAGCAAAACATGATTGCGAATGGCATCACGCACTTTCGTATCACGGCGGATTATTCCCAAAAGCCTCGGCGTTTCTGTCATATATTGTTCACAGGCGCGGCGCAGCGTATTATACGTACGCAACCCCTCTTCGTAAGAATTAGCATAGTTTATAACAATTTGCAAACTTTTATAAGACAAACTGCCGATATTCTTTTGCAGAAAATCATAGGTTGAAACCAGATTTGACGGCTCGCTGGTACAAACCAATATAATATTTGCCGGCGGTAACAAGTTGTATAATATTTTTTCCGATGAAGGCAGATCAATAATAACCTCATTATAATTCTGGGCTATCAAAGCAAGTTCGTCACACAAGATATGCAGCCGCCCTAAAGGAACACTTTCCAGCAAATCACTTCCGGCCTGCCCGCATATTATATCAAATTTCTTTTTGTTTACGGGCGTAATTACCTGATTGAGCGTCATCTTTCCGTCGATAACCTCATTCAGACCGTACTTATCCGGCAAATCCAGCTGGAAATCAGCATTAAGCAATCCGTTATTGGCATCAAAAAGCAACACACTCTCCTGCAGCATATTCAAGGCATGCGCCAGCGTTACCGAAAGCCAGGTTTTTCCCATGCTGCCCAAACCGGACGTTATGGCCGTAATATGTGTCTTGGGCGCTAAAAACAAACTTTTATCAATTTTTATATTATCTCGATTTATCATCTTGTACTTTTCATATTTTATTATATGATAGTGGCAAATTTATCTTTTTTATGCAATCGGTTAAAATCTTTTTAACACAATTTATTTATATTTGAATGTAAAACAGATAACAGGAGCCCTTATGAAAAAATTTTTATTTTATTTGATTTTCATTTTTTCAGCCTTGATTTTTGAGGCTCAGGCTCAGCATATGGTACACGAAAGCAGCTATCTTAAACATGACTTGCTTTATATCGGTCTGCCGGATTATCCGCCGTTTTCAAAATACACGCATATTCAAAGAAGAATTGGTGATTTTGTTACCGACATGACTATTCAGGAAAGCGCTTTTTTAAAGCCTATGCAAAAAATTGCCCAAAAATACGGATTTAACATAGACCAGTATAAGACTGAACAGGTTCCGTCACTGGAAGATGTTATTTTGAATATCCGGAGCAATGAAGCCCAGCTATTTTTCGGAGCCTATGCCAATACTAAAATTTTTACCGGCGTGGAGCTTGTTTATCCCGCATCCGTTTCAAATCCGATACACGTTATTACATTGCCCGATGTTCAAGAAAAAATTAAATCAACAAAAGACTTAGCCCGTCTTAAAGGCGTTATGAGCAAGACAGAATTTTTAAGTGACTTTGTAAGCAGAAAATTGCAGAATCTGAAAATTACTTATGTCGAAACACCTTATGACGCTTATGAGGCACTGTTTACGGGTGATGCCGATTATATTATAGGCGGCATGTATTATAATAAAATCATGGCCAGCCGTTACGGTATCGGGCAGTATCTGGCCTATTCATCCAAACCGATTTTCAAAATTCCGGCTTTTATTGCTTTGTCAAAACTGATGCCGCAAATGTCTTTGTATAAAAAAGATTTGAGCGCCGAATTCTCCAAACCGCAATTCGGAAATGAAGTCAAAAAAGAAATTCTGCGTATTGTCGAAGAAGAAATATCAAAAAATCAAGGAATTGTCCCACCGGCATTTGCCAAAAAAGTTGAACAGGAGATAATCGTCGCTCCGGCAGAAGATGACGAGACAACCGAGCAAAAAAGCGGTGGCACGATTATTGAACAAAAAATTGAAGAAAAATCTATTGATGATGTCTTGGACGGTATTTAAGGAGGTTTTAAAAAATGGTTCTTTTGGTTCACAATAGTGTTTTACCTCAATGCCGGAAAATCAGAATACTGATGTCCGAAAAGAAAATGCTGTTTGTTTTAAAAGAAGAAAATCCTTGGAAACTTTCCCAAGATATTATGAAAATCAATCCGGCCGGAGAACTGCCCGTTTTTATTTATGACGGCAATATAATCTCCGGAAATTATGCTATTACCGAATTTCTGGAAGAAACCTATACCCAAAATCGTCTGATAAACGGCAACAATAAAGAAAGAGCCGAAATACGACGTCTGGTTGACTGGTTTGACAATAAATTTAACCGCGAAGTTTATCAATATATTGCCGGCGAAAAAATCTATAAACGTTTCGCCCTGAAACAACCGCCGGAATCCAAAAGATTAAAAGCCGGAATCAATAATCTGCGTTTTCATCTGGAATATATTGACTGGATTGTCGAACGCAATAACTATCTGGCCGGAAATAATTTCTCGCTGGCTGACATCAGTGCCGCTGCCCAGCTGTCAATTATTGACTATCTGGATGATGTTCCCTGGGAAGACTATAAAAATGCCAAACTTTGGTATTCCAAAATAAAATCCCGTCCCAGCTTCAAAGATATTTTAAACGACAGATTTAAAGGTATCTATCCGTCAAAACATTATAATGATTTGGATTTTTAACATGCGCTATTTTTTATTTTTACTTCTTATCTTTCTTAATTCCTGCTCATCCTGGGGCGGAAAAGGACAAATCATTTACCATTGGGAAAGAGAGCGGACCGGTGTTCAAAAATTTTCGCGGGACCACTCCGAATGCTTAAAAGAAGCCGAAGGCTGGTTTCACTGGCCTGATATCAGCAGCTGGTTTTATTCGGAAGAATACCGCTATAATATTGTTGTAGACTGGTACAAGAAAAAAGGTATCTGGGCCAGTTATGTACCTTATCAGGGAGCCTCGCCGCTACTGGTAAATTCTATTCGTGATTCCGCCGATTCCGACCCGAAAGAATACCGCTTGTGTATGGAAGCAAAAGGTTATTGGCACAGAACCTATGATATTCCGACCGTTACAAATGTATTTGTTTATAATCCGCAAAAAGGAACGGATTATGTTCCGCTAGAAGAGATTTACCGCAAATAGCCTCCGCCGCCGGCCTTATAATACGATACCAGATTTTGGAATATCCGAGCCTGACTGTCCAGACAATTTCCCTGCGCCTGCAAACGGTCCTGCTCCACCGTCAGAAAAGCCGAAAACTCAATTAAACCGTTCCGGTATCTGTCCGCGGTAGCCTGTGCAGCCTTTCCTATATTTCTCAAAGCCTTTGTTTGTGCTTGATTACTCTTCAGTTCTGTTTGAACAGACTCCATCGCATTTTTCAGCTCGGACAAAGCGGTTAAAACCGTCTTCTTATATTGAGCCAGAGCTTCATCTTTGACATATTCCTGCTTTTTAATCTGATTTTGCAGCCGGTTCCAATCCAAAAGAGGCAAAGTCATCAAAGGCGCGTAATTATATCCCTGACTTTTGGAATTAAACAAACTGCCTCCCCCGCCGGCAGCATATCCCCAGAGTCCTGAAACACTGACATCCGGATATAAATCTGCCACTGCTGCACCAATCAGAGCATTTTGAGCAACCAGATTTTGTTCTGCTGCGGCCACATCCGGCCGGCTGCGGATAACATAGGCCGGCAAATTATACAAAGCGGCAACATCATATTTATAATTGTTCATAAATATCGGCGAACGTTTTTCGACATCCAGAGGAAGCTGAGAAGGCAGAACGCCGGCTAAAACGCTTAAGGCATTTTTATACTGTTCTATTTCATTTTGCAAAGCCGGTATTTGCGCTGTTGTCGTGTTCAGCAGATATTCAGCCTGATTATACGCTATTTCATCGGTTAGGCCGTTTTTATATTTTGCCTGAACCGTGGCGAAAATATCCTTTTGCAAAGCAACATTCTGTCGGGCTATTCTTAATTTTTCTACGGCAAGCTTCAAATTTATATAATTAGAAGCCAATTCTGCCGTGACCACGGTTTTTATATTTGCCAACGAATATTCTCCGGCCAGAACCTCGGCAAAAGCGGCTTCATCCTGACGCCGGCCTTTTCCCCATAAATCCAGCTCCCAGGAAGCATCAAAACCCGCCGTATAATAATGGCTGTTTACTGCCGCTCCTATATTTTTACTGTTTTTCTCATAATTATATCCGCCCCGTGCATTGATTTGCGGCAAAAAAGCAGCCTGACTGATTTTTAATGAGGCACGAGCCTGTTGCAGGCGGGCAAAAGAAATTTCAACATCCGTACTGTTTTGCAATCCGAGCTCAATCAGCCGGTTCAGCTGCTCATCACCAAATAAGGCATACCAGTTTTTCGGCAGTTGATGGCGTTTTTTAAGCCTGAGTTCCTGTTTTATAACCGAATCGCTGTACAACACGGGCGCCTGATAATCCGGACCGACCGTACAGGCAGAAACACCCAGACCTAATAAAAAGAACGAATATACCTTATATCTGTGCATTTTTTGCTCCTTTTTTAGCTTTTTTTACGGTAGCTGCTGCCGGTATAAAGTATTCTTTTACATATTCAAAGAAAGCAAACAGCGGCGGAATAAAAATGATACCGACTAAAGTTGCCGCAATCATTCCGTAAAACACTGACGAACCGATGGAAATTTGGGAGCTTGCACCCGCGCCGGTAGCCACAATCATCGGGAAAACACCCAAAATGAATGTAAACGCCGTCATCAATACCGCCCGATATCGTTCTTCTGCGCCGCGTCGTGCCGCTTCGACAATACTCAGCCCCTGTTCCCGATACATTTTTGTAAATTCCACAATCAATATGGCATTTTTTGCGGCCAGACCAATCAGCATAATCAGCCCCAGCTGCGCATAAATACTCAAAGACTGTCCCATAACCCATAATCCGGCCAAAGCCCCCAAAATGGCAAAAACCGTTGAGAAAATTACCGACAGCGCCAAAAGCCAGCTTTCATATAAGGCAACCAGAAACAAATAGCAGAAAACAACGGCCAGAGAAATTAAAATCACGGCCAAACCTCTGGTTTCAACCTCCTGCAGGCTTAAACCCGTCCACCAAATCGAATATTCTTTCGGCAGAAGTTTTTCCAAACGCTCCAACTCGGACAAAGCCGTACCGCTGCTGATGTTATTTCCGGACATTGCCGTCACTGCCGCCGACGTATACTGGTTAAACCGGTATATGACTTTAGGCGACAATTCGGTTTTTATATCGGCAAAACTGTTTATCCGGATTAACTTGCCCTCAGTAGACCGGACATATAAATTACCGATGTCTTCCAACTGCTTACGATATTGATAATCCGCCTGTAAGATAACTTTATTGACCTGACCGCTTAACGTTATGTTATTGATGTAGCGTGAGCCCAGATTGTTTTGCAACGCCGCAAACAAAGAAGCAACAGGTACTTTATAATATTCCAGTTTTTTCCGGTCAATATCCAGATAAATATGCGGTGTCTGCGCCGTAAAAGTACTAAACGCATAATCAAAATAACCGCTTTCATTAACAGATTTCAGGTATTCCATAAGCTGGGTATACAACTGCTGTGGTGTCGTATTGCCGTTTACCGTTAAGAATTCCAGAGAAATACCGTTACTCTGTCCGACACCGGGGATTGCCGGCGGCGCAAAAAAGTTTATGGTTGCTTTTTTATGGGCGGCAAACTGCTGTCTTAATTCTCTGCTTATGCCTTCAATAGACAGATTTTTCGACGTTCTCTCTGACCAGTCATCCAGACCTATAACGCCAAGCGCAACGTTTTCACCGCTGCCGCCAAGCATACTGTAACCGGCAACCGAAATAAAATATTTGACCCCTTTTGTCTGCAGGATTTTCTCATTCATTTCTGCCAAGAGTCTGTTTGTTTCATTGATACTCGCCGTATCCGGCAGCTGAATATTACTGAAAATAATACCCTGATCCTCTTCCGGTAAAAACGATGTCGGTGTATGCATAAAGCCTAAAATAATCAAGCCTATTGTACCCAAAACGCACAAAACCGTCACTTTCATTCTTTCCGAAAAATAAACAACCGCTGAAAGATAATGCGTTTTGCTTTTATCCAATATATTATCAAACCACCGGAAAAAAGCATGCGGCTTGGTATTTTCGTCGCCTTTGAGGAAAATTGCACACAAAGCCGGGCTCAGTGTCAACGCGTTAATTGCCGAGAAAACGACTGCCGTGGCAATAGTGACCGCAAATTGCTGATAAATTTTACCGGTAATTCCGGCCATCAATCCAACCGGAACAAAAATAGCCAGCAAAACAAATGTTGTTGCCACAATAGCACTGCCTATTTGCTGCATCGCCGTTACAGATGCTGTTTTGGCATCTTGTTTTTTGTTCAGAATCAAATATTGCACGCGTTCTACCACGATAATGGCATCATCAACAACCAAACCGATTGCCAGAATCATCGCAAACAGCGTCAAAATGTTTATGTTAAATCCCAATAAATAAATTACGATAAACGCGGCTATCAATGATACCGGTATTGTCAATAACGGAATCAGAGTCGTCTTCAGTTTTTGCAAAAATATATATGTTACCAAAACAACAAGCAGAAAAGTTATAATCAGCGTATCGACAATACTCTGAATGGACGCGCGAACATAGTTTGTCGAATCATAGGCGACCTGAAACTCCATATCTTCCGGCAAAACATCCGAGAGTTCTGCCATTTTCTTTTTTAAATTATCCATAATCTGCAGAGAATTTGAATTCGGCAGCTGATTGATGGCCATAATCAAAGCCGGTGCATTATTATATCCGGATTTGATGTTATACGTATCTGCACCCAATTCTACTTTGGCAACATCTTTCAAATATATCTGTGCACCGTTTGCGGATGAAGCCACAACGATGTTTTCAAAATCCGCCACACTGTTAAGCAGTCCTTTGGCTGTCAGCGAAAGAACCATTTTATTGTTTTTGGCGCTTGGCGCCGCGCCGATACTGCCGACAGAAGCCTGAATATTCTGATTTTTTACGGCATTCATAATATCCGTACTGTTTAATCCCAAAGCATTGAGCTTATCCGAATTCAGCCATATTCTCATACTGTACTGCGGACCAAAAATCTGTACTTCGCCCACACCTTTAACACGGGATACGGCATTTTTTATATTTGTGTAAGCATAATTACTTAAAAACAAATCATCGTATGTATGATTTGGCGAACGCAAAACCAGTAAGGCCAGAATATTCGGATTTTGCGTCTTAACGCTTATACCGTATTGATTTACTTCATCCGGCAGTTCGGATGTAACCTGTTGCAAACGATTTTGCACCTTCACCTGCGCAATATCGGCATCCGTACCGACATCAAATGTTACCGTCAGCGTATAGGTACCGTTGTCATCAGAAGAAGATGACATATACAACATATTTTCAACACCGTTTATTTCGTTTTCTATCGGCACGGCAACCGTATCCGTCAATACTTTTGCACCGGCGCCCGCATAGGTGGTAGAAACCACAATCTGCGGCGGTGTAATTTCCGGATATTGGGCAACCGGCAGCACTGCCAATGCCAGCAAACCGAGAATTATCAAAACAATGGAAAGAACAATGGCAAAACGCGGCCGTTCAATAAAAAACGCAGAAAACATGACTACATCTCCCCGGTTTTTTGTGAAGCTGTTTGTACCTTTTTACCCAGAAGATTTGCATCAATATCCTGCAAAACAATATAATCTTCCGGCAGGAAAGTGTTTTTCAGCACATAATTATCTTCCTGTTCCGCCAAAATTTCTACCGGAACAAGCTCAACAACTCCCTGCCGAACCACATAAGCATAGCTTCCGTCATCTTTAAACTGAAGCAACCGTTTCGGCAGCACAATCACTTGTTTATAAACATGTTCCAAAAAAATCTTTACATAGGCATTGGGTATCAGTTTTTGCTGAGGATTAGCAAATTCGGCATATAAAACCAAGGTATTTGTGCTTTGATCCAAAGCATTTTCCGTATAAACAATTTTGCCGGCATGCGGATATTTACTGCCATCGGCAAGCCATAAGACAGCTTTGTCTTCCAAAATATTTTCTCTTTGCAGAAATTCTTTATCCGTTACCGAAAAAGCAACACGGGCCGGATCATACTGTACAATACGAACCAGATTGTTTGTTGACGGAGAAATAAAAGCGCCGACAGAGGCATCAATATTTCCCAATACCCCGTCAAACGGTGCTCTGACCAATGTATAATTCAAATTGATACGTGCTGTTTCAAAAGCTGCTTCCGCTTGTTTTGCTGCAGCTTGTGCCGTCAGATAAGCTGTTTGCGCATTATCCAATTCCGTTTGGGAAACAGCCTTATTTCCGGCCTTTAATAATCTCTGGTATTGTTTTTCGGCATTTTGCAAATCAGCATTACTTGAAAGAACAGCGGCATAGGCCGAGGCATAGGCAGCCTTATATTCGTCCTGACGCAAAACAATCAGAACATCACCCTTTTCAACCGGCTGGCCGCTGTTAACCGGTATAGATTCAATATAACCGCTCAAATACGGTACCAGATTAACACTGTTTACGGCAACCACCCGGCCGATAAAACCCTGAGAAACCGTTATATCTTGCGGATGTGCGGGCTGCGCATCCAAAACAACAGCAGCTTCACTTTTTGTTTTTTCGGCCGGAACATTGTGGTTTAACCTGTATAAAACATAGCCTCCGGAAATAATAATTAACAATAAAAACGTAATAATCCAATTTTTATAGCTGTCTTTCTTCATTTTATCAAAGCCTCCCGATACATTCAGTCTGACTCTAGATATGCGAAAAAAAACACTTTTCAAGAGAACGATATTATTGCATAACCTCTATAGCCTTGGAAATTTTACGAATAGAATTCAACTCTATCTGGCGAACTCTCTCTTTGGAAATATTGTAAGCCTGACTGAGATCCTCAAGAGTCATGCATTCGTCACTCATCCGGCGCTTAAAAAGAATATCTTTTTCCCGCGGATTCAAAACCGTTATGGCCTGATTAAACAAACGACGACGATAGCACATTGTTTCTTTATAGGCATACCGCTCCTCTTGGTTCGGTTTGCCGTCCGAAATAAAGTCCATCCATTCCGCCGTATGGTCAGAATCGCTGTCAACCGGCGAATTCAATGAACCGTCATGTGCTTTCAGACGCATATTCATTTCCGTAACATCCTGCACGCTGACATCGAGCGAGCGGGCAATATCTTTCAAAACGTCCGACGACAATTCACGATCATCGACCAGATTTAAATTATTTTTTATTTTCCGCAAATTAAAAAATAATTTCTTTTGGGCTGCCGTTGTTCCCAATTTAACCAACGACCAGGAGTTCAAAATATATTTCTGGACGGAAGCCTTTATCCACCACAGCGCATAAGTTGAAAAACGGAAACCTTTATCCGGCTCAAATTTATCAACGGCATACAGCAATCCCATATTGCCTTCGGAAATCATCTCGCTGACCGGCAAACCATAGCCTTTGTAGCGGGATACAACTTTGACAACCAAACGCAAATGAGAGGTAATAAGCTGATAGGCAATATCTTTATTGCCGGTTTCTTTATATTTTGTTGCCAGCTTATATTCTTCTTCCTGTGTTAATATCGGGTATTTACGAATATTCTGCAGATAACGCGCCAAGTTGATTTCCGGCGAGAAATCCAATCCTGTAAGTGCTGTTAAATTTTTCATACTTTTGTTTCCCTTATTAGTTGTTCGACTTTATGATATAAGTGAAAAATTTAACTAACAACCTATACTTTAGTTTTATTTTTTAACAAAAAACTAACTTGATTGTATCAGCCTTTCTAGCAGTTCTTTCATATCTTCCGGCAGTTCAGAATCAAACTGCATAAAATTTTTCGTTCGCGGATGAATAAAGCCTAAACTCTTTGCGTGCAAGGCCTGACGAGGGAAATCGTTTACATATTTTTTCAATTCTGACGGCAGGGACACAGCCGTTTTACGGTTCTTTACATAAACGCTGTCACCTATCAGAGGGTTTCCTACACTTGTTAAGTGTACGCGAATTTGATGAGTCCGGCCTGTTTCCAAATTGCACTGCACCAAAGACGCTGCTTTTTTGAATATTTGCAATGTCTTATAATTTGTCGCCGCAAACTTACCGCCGTTTTGCACGACCGCCATTTTCTTACGGTCTGCCGGACTTCTGCCGATATTACCTTCAATCCGGCCGTTAAGCGGTTGCAAAACCCCGTACACCACAGCCAAATAAGTCCGTTCGATTGAGTGTTCGGCAAATTGCTCACTCAAAAACCGATGGGCGGCATCATTTTTGGCAACAACAAGCAAACCACTGGTTTCCCTGTCAATCCGGTGAACAATGCCGGGGCGTTTGATGCCGCCGATTCCGGACAAACTGTTCCGACAATGGTATAAAAGAGCATTAACAAGCGTTCCACGTGAAACACCGGCTGCCGGATGAACCGTCATTCCGGCCGGCTTGTTTACAACCAGCAAGTCTTCATCTTCATAAACAATATTTAACGGAATATCCTCCGCCGGCGGTTCTGCTTCGGCTGCCGGCGGTACGCTTATCTGAAAAACATCGCCCGTTTTTACTTTATAAGCATTATCCGATATCACGATATCGTCTTGTAAAACATTGCCCTCCGCTATCAGACGCTGCAGCTGTGAACGGGAAAAATCCGGCAGATTTTGCGCCAAAAATTTATCCAGACGTAAATTTTTATCGGCCGGAGACGCTTCGGGAGTTGAATATATTGTTTCTTCGTTATTCATTTTTAGCCTTTTTTAAGTATCAGTGTATTATAATGCACCTTAATAAGTCTTGCCCGCAAATGCAAGTCAAAGATTTTATCCGATTTCAGGAGAAAAAAATGGCTGATAATGATATTTTAGAAGATGATGATTTTGAAAAACTGCTTAACAGCTTTATCAATGATGCCGGAGATGATGAACCGGACAGCTCCGCTACGGACGAGAATACTCATGTTTCAAACATGCCGGCCAAAAATAATGATACCGAGGTTGTTGACTATGCTGCCCAGCTCAGTCCGGAAGGACAGGAGATTAACGCCACAATAACCGATGAAGATCTGGATGCTGCTTTGGTTTCATCGCTTCAAGATGCCAAAACGGAAGCTCAGGAGAGTCAAAACCAGCCGATGCTCGGCAGTGACGAATCGGAACTGGCTCAGGCCTTTTTAAATTTTTATAATTCCGTAAACAAACTGGCGGGTATTTATTTAAACGAATCGTATCAATGTTCTTTTGAAATTGATGATTTGTATCCGAATTATAAACCCAGCACCGGTAAAATTCTGTCTGACGATGTTGTCAACGGGTGGCTGCTGCTGACAAAAATGTTTCCAAAGGAACTCGGAAATTTTCCGCTTAAATCGTCAGATGAAGCCTTATTGAATCTGGCTGAAAATCTTCCGAATGCAGATTTACAACTGGCTGTTATCTCTTATGTTGAAATCCTGATTGATATCGAAAGCTGCGAATTGTCTTATCAGGCCAAATTTATAAAATATCAGGAAAAACACATTAAACGCCTGATGTATGAAGAATATCTGGCCCGAAAAGAAAGACAACGCAAATTTACCGAAGCATTGGCCCAAAAGAATTTTCCGGTCGATGCCGACCGCCTTATAAGCAATTATTTCCGTGTGGCACAAAAAGATGTAAACGGTGCCTTTCAGGCTCTGACCACAAATCCGGCTATTTTTGCGCCGATTGATTTCAGTAAAATCAAACCGCGCTGGTTCGGATTGTTGAAAGTGACGCCTCAGGACGGTATCCGCATCAATTTGGAAATCGGTAACTTTTTGAAAAGACTCAAAGTTTAGTTAAAAAACAATATAGACAAAAATATTTTTTTATGGTATATTGATATCATATATTTATAAAGGAGTAATAAAGATGGCTGAGGATATTAAACAACTGGACGAAAAAAAAGTTGTTGCCGAATTTTTTGAAGCGCTTAAAAATGATGCCTCCATAGAAGATCTTGCCGCAATTATCAATAAGGCCCCGAATTTATTGAATTCCGAAGAATTTATAAAACACACTTTTCCGCCCAGAGCCAAAGATGAAAAAAGCATGGGACTGGTTCCTGTTGATAAAATGATGACAACTCTGCAAAAATTAAAAAGCATGGAAGCTTACGGTCTTATTGACAGCGCCCAATTAGAAGCTTTTTTAAGCTCCCAAAATCCCGAAGACGGTGAAACTTTCGCTTCTTTTGTAGCAAAACAGGCTGTTGCCGCCTATGATAAAGCAAATATTGACCGCGCACCTGACCCGAATCTGCCGGAAAGTGACCAGCAGATATTTCAACAAAACCATGAAAAATATACGGACGCCCTTGCAAAAATGGAAGAACTCGGCGTACCGATGAATCAGCCAAATGCAAAAGGGGAAACAATTGAAAATATTGCACTTCTCAGTGTTACCAGAGATGCCGACGGAAATTCAAATCCTCTTGGCAGAAACGGCAAATCCAATGCGTTGCATGTATCCGTCAATGATGAGGAAAACGGTTTACAAGTCGGCGGGCAGGAAAAGGCTCCGTTGAAAGTGAATTTAAAACAAAAAGAAGCTTTAAAAGTCAAAACAGAACAAAAACCTGAAAATAAAGACGATATAAACGAAGCCACTGTTGAAGATGCTCCGGAAGAAGACAAGAAAAAAGGCAGCGGTTATGAAGGCAGCCGAATCAGAGAACAAGATATTATTGAATATATGTATAATGAATGGTTTTTGGCTGCTTTGAGCTGGACCATCAATAAATCAGTCGGATTGGCCTGTGCCGGTGTTGATGCTCTTTGCGAAAAATCTCTTAAAAATTTTAATAAAATGCAAAAAGCAAAGCAAAACCAGAAAAAACAGAATTCAGAAGACTTTGCTCAAAAAGGTCGGAAGATTCTATTCCAAAGTCCGGCACAACTGCATAACCAATATGAAGCTTCGAACAATCAGCGCCGTGCTATGTGGAATGAAATCAGCCGGAATCTGGGCAATCCGAATGCCCAATGGCAGCAAATTGATATGAACAACCCTCAGGCAAACTCTTTTGTTGAGAAATTAAAGCAGGAATATAAAGCTAATCCGCAGCAATTGAAAAACAAAATCGACTCTCTATTAAAAAATTCTGACCAAGTTCAGCAGGTCAACAGCACAATCGACCGTCTGAGCAGTACGGCTGCTGCTGTTGACTTTATTTATGAAAAAGCAAATAAGGGAAAGATAGAACAAACCCTTGATTTGAGTGATGCAGAAGTACATGCCGACCTGCAAAAAAGAACGCTGAAGAGAAAAATCGAACTGCAGGAAAATCTGGAAAAAGGTGCATTGTATGTAGAATTAAGAATGAAAAAAGAAGGCATAACCGATCCTAAACAAATTGAACAGAAAAAGGCTGATTTTACCGCAGCTTATCTGACATCATATATGGAAAGAATCGAAGACTGCCGGCAACATCTGTCTGTTGATTTGGATAAAAATGCCGCTCAAGAAGAATCTAATTCAAACAAACCTTTATCTGACGAATCAAAGAAAAGTTACAAAGAATTCTCAAGACTTTCAGATATGGATAAATTAGGAGATGCCCTCATCTACGATACTTATAAAAGAGAGCAGCCTCATGATTTGAATTCGGCCGCACGCGAAATGAACACCCAATCGCCTATTGAAGCGGCTGCCGGACAACTTGAAGCCATCAAAGCCGAAAATTCTATGTCAAGAGAAGATGTACAAGCCAGAAAACAAAGACTCAATGAGTGGAAAGATAAAGTTTTCGGCAGTAAATCTTTTGAGAATTTCTCACAAAAAACAAATAATGTTGTCAACCAGATTTACAGCAATATAAAGGATAAATCCGGCCGATGATAAAAAAACTGCTCCATTATATTTGCGTTTTGGCAGCCGGCAGCGTTTGGAGCGTTGCCTTACTGCTATTATATCAGTTTGTGTTCTTTTATTTTTATCAGATAGATATTGTATCGCCTTTAACTTATAAAACAATCGGGAATTTCTGGAATAACGGCGGCATTCTGAAATCAGGAGATTTGCTGATGATTTTCGGTATGTTTACTTATTTTCCGGTTGTATTCATCGGCTGGAAGTTCTTGGCAAAATATTCTTATCTGAAACTTATTTCAAAACCTTTAAGCTGGCTCTCGAATATCGGACTGGGCAAATATAATGGCGGGATGCCGGAAGTAAATATTAAAAATCTGAAAGTAGAAGAGAAAAAAACCATAGAACAACTTGTTCAGGAACGTATAGAACAGGAAAACAAAAAAATTCCGAAAACCGATACGGCAAAATTCCGGAAAGAAATTATAGAGAAGATAGAAAATGAAATCAATTAACAATCTCTTTATAAATTCGGGTTATATTAAAAAGAAAGAACTGGAGTAAAGCGGGTGAAATCCTTAATTGTCTTTGCAAGAATAATCATCGTCGGCTGCCTGTGGAGCATTGTCTTCATTGAAGGTATCCGCGTTATTATGCTCTGCAACTGGCACTTTGATATTTTTTGGCCGGATCACTGGCGGCAGGCTTATGCTTTATGGAAAGCCGGCTGGGTTATCCGCGCGCCGAAAGAATGGGCTTTTGTCATCATCTTGGTTACTTTCTTCCCGATGCTTATTACGGGATGGTGGACTCTTTGCATGGTTGAATGGGAGCGTCTCATTTATGATGCCGTTATGTTTCCGGTTACGCTTTACCGGCGTTTAATAAAAGCACCAATCAATGTTATTAAAACAAACAATAAATATGGTGTGGTCAAAAAGAAATCATATAAACAAATCCGGCCGGCAGGCGTCGGCGGTTTCAGAATGCCGATTTCCGATTATGCCGACGGTAATTCCGCGCCGGCTGCCGTTTCTGTTGCTGCCATGCCTTCACAAATTCGTACAGCAGGACCGGCTCAGCCTGCACCAACACCGGCTGCCAAGAAAAATGTTGTGCCGGCAGCTATTGACCATGCCTTGTTCAAATTTGACGATGACGAAGATGACTTTGATTTAGATATCGATTCTTTTGAAAAAACCGATATTTTGAAGAAAAAACCACAAAAGTCTAAACCTGTCGCGGATGATGAGGACGAGGATGAGGACGTACCGGCAAAACCTCGTAAAAATAAAAAAGATAATACAGAAAACAGTCGCAAAAATTCAAAGTCTTCCTATGATGATGAAGATGATGATTATTCTTCGCCTAAAAATAAACGCGATTCCAAAGACAATCGCAACAAAAACGGCAAACAAAATAAAGATAACCGCACAGATAAGCAAAACCGCAACCGGACCGATAATAATATTTCCGATGAATCTCCGGCTAATACCCAGCCGCGCAGTCCTGTTCTGGAAATTTTGCAACAAAAAGGTTATGATGTTATCAACGGCATTCATGTCGGTAATACAATCATTGACTTCATCGGTGTTTCCGAAACAGAAATCTGCCTGTGTCTGGTAGATAAAGAAGCCGGTGACTGGCTGGCTGACGAAGAACTGTTTAACGGCGAAGAACCTTTGTGGTTTTCTGAAAACAGCCACCGCATTTCACCGGTCCGTAAATTAGATGTTGCACGTAATATTATTCGTGATAAACTGGCTGAAGAAGAATTTGAACAAGAAATCAAATCGTATGTTATTATTCAAATGGCTAATATTATCAACGCTGATGATATGTTTGAAGTTTGGAATAATATGGATATTGATGTCACCCGCATCAATCGCGGCGCACCAAAAGAAATAAGGCTGTTTTCAAAGACAATTGATGAAGCCGATGAGCAAATTGACACTAAAGAGCTTAATCGTTTACGCAAAGTTCTGAAAAATATTAAGTAGAGGATAAAATGGCTTTAAAAGAACGTGGAGAAGAATGGAAAGAATATGACAATGCCGTCCACTGGATGTTGATTACATTCTTTATCTGTTTGGGATTAACAGTAGCACTCTTTATATTTGCACTGCCTTTATCATATCTGGTTGGTCATGGTGTATCAAAGGCTTCCTTTGATATGATAAATAAATTTCTGGCACTTATTGTCGAAAAACCGGACCACTTATGGGCTATGTATGTTAAATGGTTTAAACAACTTATTCATTACAAAGGATCTTTTTCACTCAGCTTGTGGCTTCCGATTCTGCCGTTTATTACAATTCCGGTCGGTTTGATTGTCGGCTCTCTGCTCAGCCCGTATAAATTCCAATTAAATACTCAGGGTTCGGCACGAATAGCAGAACTGAGGGATATTAACAAAATGGCCTTGCTCGGCTTTGACGGCTTTTGTCAGGTCGTCGGCAAATTCAAAGGACGCTTCTTAATGTTAAAAGAAACGCTGTCTACCCTTTGCTGCGCACCTCCGGGTACCGGTAAAACTGCCGGCGTTGTTATCCCGACAATTTTCAATTCCGATGGTTTGAGCATTATCGTAAATGACCCGAAACCGGAACTTTGTTATTCAACCAGCGGTGCACGAGCCAAAGTCGGTCCCGTCTTTATTATCAACTGGGGTGCGGAAGATAATCCGAGCGAAGGTATCTATTATCCGAGCTGGAATCCGTTGTCACCGAATTCTATGCCGGAAGCGGGCCCTGATCGTGATATGTATGTCGATTCTATGTGCAATATTCTGGTAGAAGACCCGAAAGGCGGTGCTGACCCGCACTGGGCTAATACCGGCCGTGCTGCCCTGACCGGCTTTATTAACTTTGTGGCCTCAAAATGTGACCGCGCCCGTGCAAATGATTATTTTATCGGTCGTATTTACGAAGGAAAGCTGGATGCTAAAGACAAAGAAGTCTTGGAAAGCTATTATATGGAAATGCGTGATCCGGCTGCACCCCGTGCTATCCAGAATCTGAAAAACGGCACACTGACTATTGAAAATTATCTGCCAATCGGAACCTGGAATTTGCTGCCGTCACGCTGGATGGGACGTGAAGCCTGTATTGCCATGATTATGGAATGGATTACCGAAGCTCAGATTAACGCGGCGCAAGAAATACAACGGCGAATGGATGAAGGTGACCAGATGGCTGCCATGGCTGATCCGACTCATGACATGTTGGAAGAAGCTGTTAAAGAAGCTCGTAATTTTGGCTATTCCCAACGCTGTATTACAGAACTCAGTTCTTTAAGCAGTATGCCTGATAAAGAGCGCGGCTCCGTACTTTCCACCGCTTTTGCCGGTATCGGATGTTTCAAGAACCAAGCCGTTAAAGCGCGTACAAGCTTCTCGGATATTCAATTTAAAGATTTGCGCGGCATGAAAGATCCGGTAACCGGTGTCTGGAAACCGATTTCCGTTTATCTTTCCGTAAACCAGGTTGATGCTCGGGCTTTGGGTGTTATCAGCAGTACATTTATTGAATTGATGTCATCTTATCTTATTTCCAATCCGCCAAATCACGTTAACCGTACAGACGGTAAAATGGGGCCGTTCCCTGCCCTGTTTATTCTGGACGAGTTTCCGCAAATGCCTAAAATGAAAGCCATTATTGACGGACCTGCCGTCGGCCGCGGACAAAAAGTTTCTTATCTTTTAATCGGACAAGATTTAGGCCAAATCTCCGGAAAATATGGTAAAGATGATTTGGAAACCGTTATTTCCACAACGGCCTGCAAAATCATTTTATCCCAAAATAACGAAGTTACCGCCCAACGCTTTTCCAAGATGATTGGTAATAAGACTATTGAGGTTTCTTCTTTCTCCCGAACTGAAGGCAGTCTGGGAAAAGACTTTAACCCATTGGCTAAAAACGTTAACTATCAATTACAAGGCGTACCGGTTATCAGCTCGACACAATTGTTAAGTCTGCCGATGTTGAAACAGGTTATTTTGATGCAAAGTTATATCGACCGCCCGATTATTGCCGATTCGCCGCGTTGGTATCTTGACCCTAAAATGAAAAAAATGGCTAAAATTCCGCCTTGCCCGAATGTGCCGGATTGGATTGTGGCCCAGCGTGAAGATATCAACGATGATATGCTGGCAAAACTGGGAATTGAATATGATCCGGACACTGAAGAGGGCGATAATAATTTTGAAGCTGATGAACCTGTAGCTTAAAAAGCAAAGTTATCAGCTGTATTTCTCGGATATAGTCCTGCAATTACTTTTTCATTTAATCCCTGTTATTATAAAAAAGTTTTCCTTTCAACGGAAAACTTTTTTATTAGTTGCCTTACAGAAAACCCCTGATTTATCGGTGGCTGAACGCAAAGGTGTCGTTGGACACCGTTCCACGCCAACGAGCGTGGTCAAACCGTGAGGTTCATAGCAGATGGACACCCTCCGCTTTAGTGGCGGATATCTGTTTTTTATATTTTCTTATTTTTTTTCGTTTTAGTTGATTTTGATTTCTTTGCCGTTTTTTTGACTCCTGAGGCTGTTTTTTCTGTTTTGCGCTCCGCTGTATCATTTTTTTGCGGCAAAGGCTTTGCTGGTGCTTCCTGCGGACTCGGATTTTCCGGCAGGATGAGCAGTTGTAAAGCGCGGGTTAACATCAAAAATCCGGAAACAATCACCAAATTCACCAAATTATTCAAAAATTCCACACCAAAAGCAACGACAAAATTTTTATAGGTTTTATAAAAATCTTTCAGAAAAGAAGAAACACGCAACTCAAAAATATTCATAATCAAAAGAAAAAGACAAAAAGCAAAGATAATTTTAAAATTATTATTTTCCGTCGTCACCCATATTTTTTTAAAAGGCGGCAGTTCCTGCTTGTCTAAAACATAACTTATCCCTGCCGAAAAACGCAAAACCAAAAACGGAAGCCAGCAACAGATAAACGTTATCAAAAACCAAACGGCTTCTATCCGCCAATCCGGATTTGCTTTTTTGGTAAAAATAATAAAAGCTGCGGCTATCGGCACCACAAAAAGAAAAGCAGATATAAACAGCGCCGCTATTTTATATATACTTCCTTTATTAAAGTTTTTAATTTCCCAAAAACTCATCTTTTGCCGATGAATCATTTCCTCATATAAAACATAGCAGAATAACAGCCATATAAATATTTTTAAGCATAAATTCAAAACATAAAAAAACGACCAAAAATTTATATCCTGCATTGAGATAAAGCACCATGCTTTATCCTGATTTGTCATGCAGGATAAACCCCACTGTCCCAAACCGGCTGAAATTATGGTTATCAGCAAAGCATAAAACATATATGTCCGCCAATATGAAAACGTGTTTTCTATCAGAATTAAGGTTTTCCAGATAATTTGAAAAAATGCCAGCTTCATTTTATATTTCCTTTACCAACGTTACACCCGGAATAGCACGAATTGACGAAAGAAGAGCACCATCAGCCAGCGCATATCCGTTTTTCAGCTCAATCCGAATATCCCAGTCATCATTTTCCGGCTTGATATAAACCTTGTTTGTCCCGTATCTTTCATGAGATAAGGCCTCGCGAATCGGCCGTACCGCTTCCACATTATTTACCATAATAATCAAACCTTTTGAATTTTCAGTAATTTCCTCATCCAAAGTTTTAATTACATTAAAAAGCATTCGAGGCGGCATATCTTCAGCCTGCTTTTCTATTTTTACTTTAACGAACAAAGGCAGACCGCTGTTTATGGCATGTTCAAACTTATTGATACCGTCTGAAAATAAAAGTCCTTCATAGGCAGATGTCGTATCGGATAATTTTACAAAGGCAAAAGGCTTTCCGCTTTTGCTGATTTTTCGTTGAAAACTCTGCAGACATCCGGCCAGATTGGCATATATGGTATCCCCCGTTTTAATTCCCTTAACGGCATCAGCATAAGTTGTAACCCCCAGACGCTCCATACTCTCCCGATAAACATCAAGCGGATGTGCTGACAAATAAAAGCCGATGGCTTCTGCTTCGTATTGCAGACGTTCCAAAGCCGGCCAATCCGGTTTATCCTGCAATTTTACTTCCGCTTTAAGTTCTTCATTGCCAAATAAAGAGGCCTGACTGCTGTTTTTTAATTCGGCAGCTGCTGCCATATGACGCATAATATTTTCTATATTGGCAAACAATCTTGCCCGATTGGAATCCAAGCAATCAAAGGCGCCGGCTTTTATCAGCTGTTCCAACTGTTTGCGGTTTATCTGTTTAACATCTATCCGATGAATAAAATCAGACAAATTCTTAAACTTTCCGTTTTTCTCGCGTTCTTCAACAATGGCGTTCATATTTGCCTCGCCCACGCCTTTTAATCCGGCTAAAGCAAAACGGATATTTTTTCCTTCAACTTTGAAAAGGGCGTTGGACATATTGACATCCGGTGTTAAAACCTGAAAGCCCATCTTTTTACATTCTTCGGTATAAAACAAAACTTTTTCGGTATTTGTTATATCAAAATCCATGATAGCGCACATAAATTCAACAGGATAATGCGCTTTTAAATAGGCTGTTTGATATGAAATGAGCGAGTATGCTGCCGCGTGTGATTTGTTAAAACCATAAGAGGCAAATTTTTCCATTTGGTCAAAAATCGTTTTGGCCACTTCGCCGTCTATACCTTTCTTTATGGCTCCGTCGGTAAACATCTGGCGTTGATGCGGAATTTCATCACGCATCTTTTTACCCATAACCTTTCGCAATTTATCAGCACCGCCAAGCGTATATCCGCCCAAAACCTGAGCAATTTTCATTACTTGTTCCTGATAAACCATAATACCATAGGTTTCGCCCAAAATCGGTTCCAAGTCCGGATGCAGATATTTTATTTCTTCCTTGCCGTGTTTACGATTGATATAGGTCGGAATATTATCCATCGGCCCCGGACGATATAAAGAAATAACAGCAATTAAATCCTCAAACCGGTCCGGTTTGATTTGTTTCATAACATCGCGCATACCGGAAGATTCAAACTGGAAAATCGCGCTGGTATTTCCGCCCTGCATCAGCTCATATGTCGGTTTATCATCCAGTGGAACGGCCGCCATATCCAATTCAATACCATGCGTTTTTTTCACCCAGTCTACCGCGCGTTTGATAACTGTTAAAGTTTTTAACCCCAAAAAGTCAAACTTGATTAAACCGGTTTCTTCCACAAATTTCATATCATACTGGGTTACCGGCATTTCCGCACGCGGATCTTTATATAACGGAACCAGTTGATCCAGCGGCCGGTCTCCGATAACCACGCCGGCAGCATGCATTCCCGAGTTACGGTATAAACCCTCAAGTTTCATCGCAATATCGAAAAGTTTATTGATTTGCGGATCTTTTACCCGCATTTCCTCCAATTCCGGAACCTGATCCAACGCCTCTTGTAAAGTCGGATTTTTACCGCCCTGCCCCGGAGGTATCATTTTTGAAATGCGGTCCGCCTGACTATATGGCATTTGCAATACCCGGGCCACATCCCGAATAACGGCTTTAGACTGCAATTTACCGTAAGTTATAATTTGTGCTACATGGTCATATCCATATTTATTCTGGACGTATTCTATCGTTTTATGGCGGTTTTCCTGACATAAGTCCACGTCGAAATCCGGCATATTAACACGCTCCGGATTCAAAAAACGCTCAAACAGCAAATCCAGACGAATCGGGTCCAAGTCCGTAATTTTCAGTGCCCACGCCACAATGGAACCCGCACCGGAACCACGTCCGGGGCCAATCGGTACATCATGTGTTTTCGACCAGCGGATAAAATCCGACACAATCAGAAAATAACCCGGAAATCCCATTTTTTTAATAACGCTTAATTCGTAATCAAGGCGTTCATAATATAACCGGTCTGTTTCTGCTTTTTCTTCTGCCGTCATCCCCTCATGGTAAACCTGAATTTCCATGCGCTCGTGCAAACCTTTATAAGATTCTTCCGTAATAAACTCATCCTGTGTTTTGCCTTCAGGACAAATAAATATCGGCAAAAGTGGTTCCATTTTAGCAGAAAGATAATTACATTTTTTTGCAATATTTACTGTATTTTCAACCGCTTCCGGAATATCTTTAAACAATTCCGTCATTTCTGTTTCGCTGCGCCAATGGTTCCTCGGCAGATATTTGCGGCGGTTTTCGTTAGCGACATATTCTCCGGCCGCAATGCAGCAAAGCGCATCATGCGCTTCATACATACTCTCATCAAAGAAGAATACATCATTTGTCGCAACCAGGGGAATATTATGTTTATAGGCCAATTCCAAAAATACGGGTTCGGTTGTTTTTTCTTCTTCATAACCGACGCGGGATATTTCCATATAAAGCCGGTCGCCGAAAATCTCTTTATATTCAAGCAATTTCTTTTCGGCTTCGTCTTTGCGGTTTTGTAATATAAGTCTTCCTATCGGCCCTTCGTAACCACCGGTCAGACAAATCAATCCCTCGTTGAAATCATGCAAATTTTGCATATTCAGCTGGGGCGTATCGCTATGTTCCATATTGTCCAGATAATAGCGGCGGAACAATTTCATAATTGATTTATAGCCGCTGTCATTTTTTACCAGCAAAATAATTCGGTCCGGCGGCAGTTCTTTCCCTTTTGACAAAGCCAGATTTTCCGAATCCTCATTATGTATACATAATTCAGATCCGAGTATCGGTTTAATGCCTTCATCGGAAGCATATTTAGAAAAAGCCTTGCCGCCAAATAAATTTCCCCTGTCTGTTATAGCACAGCATGGTATCCCCAAATCATGCATTTTATGCACAAGCTTAGGCACAAGCATTGCCCCCAGCGACAATGAATAAGCAGTATGGACGCGTAAATGTATAAATTTAGGTTCAGTCATAGCAATAAAGGCGGCCATAAATTTTGACCGCCGGATTTTTCAGATATTATTTGTTATCGGAACTGACTTTTTGATAGCAGCGGCAGTGACAAATTCCGTCACGCTCAATATCACTGCGGCACAGTTCGGAAATACAGTATCTGTTTTCATTTGTGCCGTCGCAAGGGCAACGCTGCCATTCTTTATCACCAAACATCATATTTTTTGCCTTAGCAATTTTTTCAATATTTTGTGTCGGGTAATAACCGGCCTTTTTGCAGTTATCTAACATTTTTTCTAAAATTGTAACCATTTTTATACTCCTATCGTTGTTCTAAAATATCCAAAATCGAGCTTAGCTCTGCAGGTGTGTTGTAATGTAATGTTATACTACCTTTACCTTTTTTACCAGCATTTATTTTAACTTTTAGTTTTAATCTTTCTTGCAAGTCTTCCATTATTTTTTCTAAATCCATATCAACGGGTTTAGGCGCTTTAGGCATAATTTCTTTGACGGCTATGTTTTTGGCATTTGAAGCCAAAGCTTCTGTTTCGCGAACACTTAAACCGTCTTTGACAATTTTTTCTGCCAATTCAACAGCATTATCGCAGCCGATTAAAGCACGGGCATGTCCGGCTGAAAGCTTATTATTTTTGACAAGCTGTTTTACTTCTTCCGGTAAACCGAGAAGCCGCAGAGTATTGGCTATATAGCTGCGGGATTTACCGATAACCTTTCCGATAACTTCCTGCGTATATTCATACTCCTGCATCAATCTGTTCAGCCCTTCTGCCTCTTCTATGGCAGACAAATTTTCGCGTTGCAGATTTTCAATCAGGGCTATTTCAAGCGTTTCGCTGTCCGTCAGATTCTTAATTACGGCCGGAACGGTTTTTAATCCGGCAAGCTGTGCCGCCCTCCAGCGACGCTCACCGGCAATGATTTCATATTCATTGTCTTTTTGGCGCAGCAATAAAGGCTGCAAAATACCTTTTTCGCGAACGGACTGAGCCAAAGATTCCAAAGCGTCTCTGTCAAACTCCGTGCGCGGCTGAAAAGCACAAGGTCTGATTTTTTCTATTTCGATTTCATTCGTCTCTTTGGCTTTAAATACTGTGTCATTTACAAAATTGCTGACATCGGTATTTTCATCGTCCAAATTCAAATTTATTTCGTCATCTCCAAGCAGAGCTTCGAGTCCCCGCCCTAAACCGAATTTACTGTTTGCACTCATTTATAACTCCTTTTCTCTTTTTAGAACTTCTTTTGCAAGCTGGATATAAGCCTGCGCCCCCGAACTTTTTAAATCATATATCAAAATCGGCTTGCCATGTGACGGTGCTTCGGCAATACGGACACTTCGCGGAATAACCGTCTGATAAACCTTGTCGCCGAAATATTTGCGGACATCCGCCTCAATCATCTGGCTTAAATTATTTTGCTTGCTGTACATCGTCAAAATAATTCCCTGCAGCGTCAGAGCAGGATTGAAATTACGTTTGATAGCATTGATGTTTTTCATTAAATCGGCCAAGCCTTCCAGTGCGAGAAATTCACACTGCAGCGGTACCATAACCGAATTTGAACTGACCAACGCATTGATGGTTATCAGATTGAGAGAGGGCGGACAGTCAATCAGAACATAATCATAAACGGATTCCAGACGACTCAACGCTTTTTTCAAAACATATTCGCGTCTTTCGACCTCGACCAGTTCGATTTCGGCAGCGGCCAGATCCGGCGAAGACGGAATCATGTCAAAACGCGGTAAATCCGTGTGCAAAACAGCTTCTTTTACATTACATTTGCCAATCAAGACATCATAAGAAGAATAATGTTCTTTTTGTTTTGGAATTCCCATTGATGTCGTCGCATTCCCCTGCGGATCAAAATCAATAACCAAAACACGTTTTTCTATGGCGGACAAAGCTGTGGCAATATTGATTGTTGTCGTTGTTTTGCCAACACCACCCTTACGATTCGCTACTGAAATTATCTTCATTTTCTTTTCCTTATATCTGTCATACAATAAACATATCCGTTTTGTTCAGAGTATGCGTTTTCATAAACTTCTATTTTATACTGCCAATTTTTTGCTGCAGCGGTTAGTTCTTCTTCTCCTGTTTTTCCCTTCAGTAAAACAACCTTTGTTTTTTCCGTACAACAGTGGGCAATAAACCCCAAAAGTTTATCAACAGCCGCTACCGCGCGAGCCGTTATACAATCCACCTTTTTAAATACAATGTTTTCAACCCGATTATTTATGACTTCGACATTAGACAACGAAAGCCGATGGCATACATCTTTTAAATACACTGATTTTTTTGTTATACTTTCTATCAACACAACTTTCGCCTGAGGATTTTTTTCCTGTAAAGCGATAGCCAGTATAATCCCCGGAAAACCGGAACCACTCCCCACATCCAACAACAGCCGCGCGTCTGCCGGCACATATTTTATCAGTTGCAGCGAATCTAAAACATGACGGTATTCCAGTTCTGTTTCGGAATTTTTACTGATGAGATTGATTTTTTTATTCCATTCCAAAAGTATCTGCATAAAATCTTTTATTTTTTGCAGTGTTTCACGTGAAACATCATAGTTTAAAACATCTTCATCAAAACTCATATTCACCTCATTTAGAGAGTATGTCAGATTCGGCCGCCATGCAAGGAAATATATTTTTTATTAACTAAAACTTTAGCCGATTAAAAATATTATGCTTTCGCAATGCCTCTTCGGCCAAATTAAATCTGTCTCCCAGTTCTGCAGCCGCATGCGCATCATCACTGATAACAAATTTTAACTCTCGTTCTTTTGCGGCAGTTAATATCCAATCACACGGATAAAAATCTTTTATTTTCCGTAACCCTTTTGTGCTGATTTCAAGAGGCATATTTTGCTTTTGCAGACTATCCAGAATTTGTAATTTCTCTTGTCTGAACTTATCTGCCGGACAAATTGCCTCACCTAATTTTCGAGCATAATCCAAATGCGCTAAAAATTTAAATACACCGCTTTTAACCGCTTCGTTAATTACCTGAAAATGTCTGCGCAAAAATTCTTCCTGCTGCACCACATCCGGATATAACAGAGGCAAATCATTTAAATCAAACAATTGTTGGCAATCTTCATCAAAAAGCATATGATTTCCGGAAATAAGATAATCATAGTCCAGCTTGCTCAAAAAATCTCTTAATTCATCGAGCCACCCCGCATAAGTAAAAAAATCAACCTCAAAACCAACATATATTTTGAATCCGCTGAGACGGCTAAATTTCCGGATTTCATCACAATGTTTCTGATATGCCGGCAATATCTTTTTAAAATCATTATTATAAATATGCTCATGACCTCTTTTATACCACATCGGCGCGGACAAACTTGCAGACATATTTTTATGAACAATCAGATGATCACTGATTCCAAGTTCGCAAAACCCTATTTGCTTTGCCTTTTCAACCATCTCTTCCAGAGTATTTGCCCCATCTGAAAAATTTGTATGGGAATGATATGAACAATGCTGTATGTTTGTCATTTTTTCAAATACCCCAATAAAGCGGTAACAGCAGCCGGTGTTACACCTTTTATCCGAGAAGCTTCGCCTATTGTTTTCGGTTTAACTCTTGAAAAACGTTGAATCATTTCCGTAGACAATCCGCCAATTTTATTATAGTCGATATCTTCGCGTATTTGCAGATTTTCATCTCGTTTAAATACAGCGATATCTTCGTATTCCCGTTTCAGATAGCCGGCATATTTTGCATTTATTTCAACCTGCTCATAAATTTGCTCATCTACAGAACTGATTTCAGGACATAATTTTGAGATTGTTTCACGTGAAACATTTTGATATCCCATTAAGTCTTTTAAGGTTTTCTTCCCATTATGCTTTACAGAAATATTTTGCTGTTCAATTTCCGGATATGAGATAATTTTATCGGAACAAAACTCATCAAATTGTTTTATTTTTTCTTCTTTTTCTTTAAATACAGTGTATCTGTCATTCGAAACGCAGCCAATATTATATCCCAGCTCCGTTAAACGCGCATCCGCATTATCTGCCCGCAACAACAGTCGATATTCCGAACGGGATGTAAACATACGGTATGGCTCATCCACGCCTTTTGTAATCAAGTCATCAACCATAACGCCGATATATCCCTGACTGCGGTCAATTTTAAATTCTCTATGCCGGTTAAGCGCAAACAATGCCGCATTAACACCAGCTAACAAACCTTGCGCGGCAGCCTCTTCATATCCGGTCGTCCCATTTATCTGTCCGGCCAGATACAACCCTTTTGTTTTCTTAACGGCAAGACAATGATCCAGTTCCTGCGGATTAACAAAATCATATTCTATAGCATAGGCAAAACGCAGAATCTCGACATTTTCGAGTCCTTTCATCGTATGAATAAATGCGTCCTGCACATCAGCCGGCAAGGATGTTGATATACCATTTGGATAAACAACATCCGTATCATAACCTTCGGGCTCCAAAAAAATCTGATGAGAAGTTCGGTCGGCAAACCGAACCAATTTGTCTTCAATACTCGGACAATAACGCGGACCGATTCCGGTAATCAAACCGGAAAACAAGGCGCATTTAGAAAAATTATCACGAATAATTTTATGGGTCTGTTCGTTTGTATAAGTAATGCCGCAGTCTATCTGACGGTTATTCAGCTTCTCCGTTAAAAAAGAGAAAGGTATCGGATTTTTATCACCGGATTGTTTTTCTAAAATATCCCAATTTATGGTACGACCGTTTAATCGCGACGGCGTTCCGGTTTTCAAACGTCCTATATTCAAGCCCAAAGTTTTTAAATACGGTGTTATTCCCGTGCAGGAAATATCTCCGACACGGCCGCCCACGCTGGTTTGATGTCCTGTAAACATAACACCATTTAAAAATGTTCCCGTGGTTAAAATAACAGCTTTAGAAAAGATTTCGGAACCATCAGCCAGCATCACGCCGCAAATTACATTATCTCTTAACAGCAAACCTTCAACAGCACCTTCTTTTAAATCAAGATTTGCCGTTTCATGCAAAGCCTCCTGCATATATTTTTTATAAAGCTCCCGATCAGCCTGAGCCCTTGGCCCGCGGACAGCAGCGCCTTTTGAAAGATTCAACATTCGGAACTGAATACCGGCTTTATCAATAACCCGTCCCATTAAACCATCAAGCGCATCAACCTCCCGAACCAGATGACCTTTTCCTAATCCGCCGATAGCCGGATTACAAGACATTTCACCAATAGATGAAATCTTATGTGTTACCAACAAAGTTTTGGCTCCTGTTCGTGCCGCAGCAGCACAAGCCTCACAACCGGCATGACCGCCGCCGACAACAATCACATCGTACAAACTATTCATTTTCTTATCTCTTTATTTTATTTTCATTTACTAAATCATATTTAAAAATTAAATGCAAATAAATTCCTTATTTAAATACACTGTATTTAGCAAATTCAGATTTTAAATACAGCGATTCCTATTTACCGATACAGAAATTACTAAATATTTTATCTAAAATTTCATCAACTTCAACCTGCCCCGTAATTTTACCGATTGCCCGACAGGCCAGACGAATATCTTCGGCAGCCAGTTCAATATCTTTATGTAACGAAAACTCCCTCAGACACGTCAGGCATTCGTCCAGAGCCTCTTTATAGCGTTGACGCGTTATTAAAGCTGTCGCGCTTTTCATATAAATATTTTGGAAGCTTTCAGAAATTTTCGTCGTCAAAACAGAAATATTTTGGTTTTCTTTGGCAGAAATTAAAATACAATTTTCTTTTTCCAGCTCTTTTTGCCGCGCGGCTGAAATCTTATCCATTTTATTTGCGACAAACAAATACGGTACTTGTAAGGTTTCAGTATATTCGGCAAAAATATCCGGAGAATTTTTTTCGGCATCAAACATAAACAGACAAAAGTCAGCCTGAGAAATTTTATCTTTAGCTAACTCAACACCGATTTGTTCGACAACATCTTCCGTTTCCCGCAAACCGGCCGTATCAGAAAAAATCACAGGTAAGCCGTTCAAATCCACATAAGCATCTATAATATCCCGTGTTGTACCGGCAACATCAGAAACAATTGCAACATTGCGTTTAACAATAGCATTTATCAAACTGGACTTTCCGGCATTTGTCGGACCGGCAATAACAACTTTAAACCCGTCACGCAATCTTTCTTCAACATTATTGGATTCTAAATGCACTTTAATTTCTTCTGAAATTTTAAATACACCATTCTCTATTTTAAATACAGTGTCCTGAGGAATATCTTCATCAGGAAAATCAATATAGGCTTCAACATAAGAAAGCATACTAACCAAACGAGTCCGCCAGTCATTATACAAATTAAAAAGACGCCCTTCCATTTGGGATAAGGCAACTTTTTGCTGCATAGCCGTTTCAGCCTCAATCAAATCAGCCAAAGCTTCGGCTTTTGTTAAATCTATTTTTCCATTATAAAAAGCCCGACGCGAAAACTCACCGGGTTCGGCAAGACGAAAATCCGGCAGCAAAGATAAAGCATCCAAAAAACTTCGAATAACAGCTTTTGAACCATGACAATTTATTTCTACCGTATCCTCTCCCGTAAAAGACGCCGGCGCCCTAAAAAAAACAAAAAGAGAATTATCTAATGTTTCACGTGAAACAGGATTACAAAATTTTGACAAATACATTTTTCTGTCAACAACCTTGTCCGACGAATAATTCGTCATTTTAGAAATAACATCAAATGCCTTTGTACCGGAAATTCGAATTACCGCTACTCCGGACTTACCAAAAACCGTAGATAAGGCATAAATTGTTTTATTATCCATTTTATTTTCTCTTTCTTTTTTGTAAATTCAGCCAAATTAAAAATAAGGCCGTTTTTTCAGCCGTAGAAAAGAATTTTACCTTTTCGCGAGCATTTTATCATTTTAATAAAAATTACCAACTCTGCGATAAAATAATCAAGACATCTCTCAACACCTTTATCTGCCGGCTTTTGACGGACTTTGACGCAGATTTTGCAAAACGGCGCCGCTGTTATTCGTCCTCTGCCCTGACGCATTTTGACATCTTTGTATGTCTGTCAACGGAACACCCCTCAAGTTTTTTAAACCTGTCAGATCTTTCGGAACGTTTCCTTTCATCGTTCGTTTGTTTTTAACACAAGCAACATAAAGTTTCAAGGCCTGTTCTTTTGTCAGAGTATCTTTAAATATAACCGGTTTATTTTTGTTGGTCGGCTCTTGCAAGAGTTTATCATAAACATCGTAATCGGCATTTGTACTTATTTGTACCTTATCCTGAGACGTATAACGAATTGTACTCTCTTTTACGGAAAACTTATATTCTTTGCTGTTGTTTGTAATTTCTTTATAACCGTCAAATTGTTTCCAATAACGTTCAATATCCTTATTCCAACCCAAAGGTTTATCCGGTATTATTTCCGCAGCCTCTTTTTTCCGCGGCCGTTTTTCATCAACTAAGTCCGCTATCTCCACACCGTTTATCTGATTTATAAAACGCGGCGTATGTAAATTATCCCGCATTAAAGCCTTAGCTTCGTCTACCAGCTGAGGATTGATGGTACCGGAACGACATTTTGAAGTATAATCTCTCAAACGGTTCAACAATTCATGCCGGCATGGTTCAATGATTTCCCTTCTGTTTTTATCGGATATCCGGATTTCGTCTTCCGGTTTTATATAGTCTGACAGATTCTTTTCTTCAAAAGTTTGGGTTTGCGGATTATAAATCCGGAAAACATATAGCAAAGAACGACAAAGAAAAAATTCTTTCCGGTCTGAATCGGGCAGGGCGGATAACGGAACATTTTTCATTTTTATGTTCATATTATTTTTGAATTGCCGGCTGTCATAATTCTGACGATGAGTAGCCTCAAAAGATTTGAATGCCGCATCCAACATAACCTGAGGATTTTGAATATAAGCAAAGCGCTCTTCCGCCGGCATTCTCAACATATCAAAAACCAAATCTTTTGCTTCATTGTCAAACATCGAAAAATCATCAGGATTGCCCTTTTGTAAATAAATATTCGCGGCGTTTACAACCTGTGAAAGATACGCGCTGCGCTCATCTTCAACTTCCATCCGGTAATAATCTTCCACGGACAATCTTTTAGCTGACTGCTTCAAATTCCGGCCCACAAGCAGAATATTGTTCTTTACATGGGTCAGCTCATGATTTATGGACAACAAACGATGTGAAGACAGATTATATTCATTGGCATAAATACTAAACAAACTCTGTTCTCTGTCATTTCCTATGGTATCCATAAAGTCGTTAATATTTTTTTGAGGATATCTCTGCCTGTATTTGTCCCATGATTTAATCAGGCGCTGCATGGTCTGATACTCGGCCGGGGGCAGGGTAAAGTGATTCCGAACAAAGCTTATCTCTTTTTTGACATTAAAAACTGTTGCCCGACGAATATTAAAGTTTTTTACGACATAGCTGTTTGTTGCATTATCATATTCAACCCGATAAATATTGTCCTGTGCTTTTATCTGATATCCCAACTCTTTGATAAGCGGCGGAATATCGCTGTCCGAAATCCGATAATCAAAATGGATTGTATTCGGCTGCATTACTCCGGAAGAATAATTATTTTCATTTAATTCGTTCACATACCTATGCGGTTGCTTTCGTAAATTTCCATGAGAAATTTCCGCTTCCAAAAAAGGCGTATTTTCGGCATCAAGATGATAAAACAAATCTTCTGACACACTGTCAATATGCTGCGACTGATTCTCCACAAAACTATTATAGCGGATTATAAAATCTTCATATGAAATATTTTCGCAAAATTGTCTGTATTGCAACGTTTTACGCTGTTTTTCCGCTTGATTGGCGTACTCTAAAAAAACAACGATAACCCGATTATCCGCCGTTGAAAGCAGCAAAATTTCTCTGGACATATTCTATCTCCACATTTTATTGCCGTAATAATAGCACAAAATTGACAAAAACGCAAGAGAATTAAATTCTGCCATTATCGCGTCCGGATACGGATTTTTGAATAGTTTGCGTATAATCCTGATAATAGGTGTCTAATTCACGCCGGATATTCCGCAATAAAGATTCATCTTTGGGCGCTCTGTCTACAGCTTCAAGAAAGGCTGCACCATTTCTTCCGCCCAAAACAGCCTGCATCATCATACGTTCTGTTGCATCTAAAACCATAAATAAATTTATAACCAGATTCTTCAGATAAACATTACCGGTCAAAGGCGGCCTGTCCCCGTATTTTTCTGACAGAGATGCGGCAAATTTTTGTCTTGTTTCTTCTTCCTCCCGGCGCTTACTCAGTTCAATTTCATTGTGTTTGACAACAGCATTCTGCCACATTTCAATACGATTATCCAAAGACAACCCGAGAGACTTATATGAAGCCATGCGTTGTGCCGGATTTAGGCAGTCTTCACATTTCTGCGGCAGAGAAAAACGTTGTTGCAACGTACATTTAAATAATTCGCAAAAGGTGTTATTTGCCTTGAGAAACGGGCAATATTCCGGACATTTTTTATTAGCTTCATGTTCTGACATCTTTTTACTCCCTCTGAGAAAAGAGTAACGCAAAAAAACTTAATATTCAATAAAGAAAAAACACCCGTTCGGGTGCTTTTTCATTTTTTATTCCACGGATTCCGGTTTAGCGCGCTTACGGGCAATCGGATCCAGAATGCGTTTTCTCAAGCGCAGCGATTTAGGCGTAACCTCCAGCAACTCATCAGCCTGAATATAAGCCAGAGCCTGTTCCAGACTCAATTTGCGCGGCGGAATCAAATCAATAGCCTCATCTTTGCCCGATGCGCGAATATTGGTCAATTGTTTGGATTTTGTCGGATTTACCTCAATATCATTATATTTTGTATGTTCCCCGATAATCATACCGATATAAACCGGACTGTTATGTTCGACAAACATCGGTCCTCTGTCTTGCAGTTTCCACAAAGAATAAGCAATAGCCTGACCGTTTTCACTGGAAATCATTACACCGTTGCGTCTGTCTTCTATTTCACCTTTATAAGGTTCAAATGCATAGAAAATACGGTTCATTACACCGGTACCGCGCGTATCTGTCAAAAACTCGGAATGATAACCGATTAAACCGCGGGAAGGGGCATGGAAAATCAAACGGACTTTATTTCCTATTTGTGACGGAATCATTTCTGCCAGCTCGGCACGACGTCTGCTTAATTTTTCAACAACAGCACCCGAAAATTCTTCATCGACATCAACAACAACTTCCTCAACCGGTTCCAGAAGCTGACCGTTTTCATCACGTTTCATGATAACACGCGGACGTGAAATTGACAATTCAAAACCTTCACGGCGCATTGTTTCGATTAAAACACCCAGCTGTAATTCTCCGCGACCGGCAACTTCAAAAGTATCTGAATTGTCCGTACGGGAAATTTTCAGGGCAATATTGCCTTCTGCCTCTTTTTCCAGACGCGCCCAAATTACACGTGAAGTAACTTTGTCACCTTCTTTACCGGCTAACGGCGAATCATTTACGGAAAATGTCATGGCCAATGTCGGCGGATCAATCGGCTGAGCCGTGATATAATCATTATTATCTACATCCAAAGCGCAAATTGTATCGGCAACCGTTCCTTTTACGATACCGGCAACAGCAACAATATCACCTGCATGTGCTTCATTTAAGGCCACACGTTCCAAGCCTTTATAGGCCATAATTTTAGTTATTTTAGAACGTTCTACTTCCCCGTGTTCGTTAATAACTTTAACCGTTTCGTTTACCTTGATACTGCCGCTTTGAATTTTACCGGTCAGAATACGACCGACAAACTTATCTGCTTCCAATGTCGTCGCCAGCATTCTGAATGGTTTGTCCGGTTCGCATACCGGTTCGCTGACATAGGACAAGACCGTTTCAAACAACGGCGTTAAATCTTTGTGTTCTTCACTTAAATCACGAACAGCCCAACCGTTGCGGCCGGAAGCGTATAATACAGGAAAATCCAGCTGTTCATCATTGGCATTCAGACTTACGAACAAATCAAAAATTTCATTGAGAACTTCATCAGGACGAGCGTCCGGCTTATCTGCCTTATTGATAACAACAATCGGCTTTAAACCGATTTTCAAAGCTTTACCTAAAACAAACTTTGTCTGCGGCATCGGGCCTTCCGAAGCATCTACCAGCAAAACAACCCCGTCCACCATTGACAAAATACGTTCAACTTCTCCGCCAAAATCTGCGTGTCCCGGCGTATCCACAATATTGATATGAGTACCATTCCAATCAACCGAGGTACATTTTGAAAGAATGGTAATACCTCTTTCACGCTCTAAAGCATTGCTGTCCATAACACATTCGGCTACTTTCTGATTATCCCGAAACGTTCCGCTCTGCCTTAATAACCCGTCAACCAATGTTGTTTTACCATGGTCAACGTGGGCAATAATAGCGATATTTCTCATACTCATTTTTTTTATATTTCCTTTTCAAAACCTTATAAAAAACGCCGCGGAATTTCGTCCACGCAGCAAAAGTTGCCTTACCATAGCGCATTTTTTTTAAATTTCAAGTATTTTCAAGTTTATTTTCAGAAACAATCAGCGATAGAATATGGCCTCAACCGTACGGATATCTGCCGGAGAAACATAAACAATCAGGCGGTCTTCCGCTTTCAACTGATAATCTTTCAGGTTATAGGTATATTTATCTGCACCTGCTACCACTAAAACAGCACTGTTTTCCGGCATATCCAAGTCTTTTATAGACTGTCCGACATTGCGGCTGTCTTCTCCCAATCTGATTTCCCAAATTTCACCCATTTCACGCCCCAGCGCATATGCCTCATAAATTCGGGCGCGGCGCAGATATTGCAAAATACCGGAAACGGTAATAACCGAACGGTCTACAATTGTATTGTTGCGGATATTTGTAGCCAATACATTATATTCTCTGGAATTTATCAGAGAAACAGCCTGCGTATCCTTATTTTTTGAAGCCAGAAGAGAAATAAGCAGATTGTCCTTATCTTTTTCCGTTACGGCAACGCTGATATCTGCCGTAGCAAAACCGGCATCTTCCAAAATACGGTCACTTATTATCTCGCCGCTGATAACCGACGTGTTTTCAAGTCTTTCCGCCAATCTGCGTGCTTTTGTTTCATCACTTTCAACTATACAGCTTTTAATCAGATTATCGTCTGTTTCAAGGTTTGACGCCAGATAATATGAAATGGCATTTGCCCCAAAAAGCACTGTCCGTTCATAAGGATTGTGATCTACACCGAACAAACGCATTATCTCAATATTCTGTTCCGGCGGACAGGTAATGTAAATTATATCATTACGCTGCAGATAAACATCGTCTTCTCCTATTAAAATCCGATGATTTCCGCGCAAAATCAATACCACCGCCGCTGATAATTCTGCCAGTTTGCTGTTAATATGATTAACGGAAAATTTCATAAAAGGAATGTCCGCATCTTTTTGCCGAAAACTGAAAATATTCAGCTTTTCATTCAAAAACGGATAAACGGCCATACTGCCCGGAAGCTTAAATAAACCTAATAAAAATTTAGCAATTTCAATGTCCGGCGTAATAACCAAATCTACCGGCAGACTTTTTTCATTATATAATTTATTCCATAGCGGATTCAGAAAATACTGCGAATCGACACGTGCTATTTTGCGGGGAACATTAAACAAGGTATAAGCAACCTGACAGGCAACAAGATTAACCTCATCGCTTTCAGTCACCGCAATAAGCATATCCGCCTTGTTCATACCGACACTTTCCTGTACTTCCGGATTTGATATGGAGCCGGAAACCGGTTGAATATCATAATCTTTGGCAATTTCATCCAGCTTGGCCGAATCTTCGTCAACAACAACGATATCGTTGTTTCCCAAGCTCAGATAGCCAACCAGACTTTTTCCGACATTTGAGGCGCCGCCAATTACTATTTTCATTTTTCCAATCCCGTAAAATAATCATTTATAAGCTTTTCTGCCGATATCAAATCAGACATTTTGGTATATTGTTCCCGAAATTTTTTGGCTTCATAAAAGCGGCGCACATACCAGCCGACATGTTTACGGGAAACGGCTATACCGTTTTTCTCGCCATAATATTCCACCAGCAGCCGTAAATGTTTCAGTAAAACGCTTCGGATTTCGGATATTGACGGTTCTGCCGGAATAACTCCCAGACATAAATAAGTATGCGTCTGGTGCAGCAGCCATGGATTACCCAGAACCGAGCGTCCCAGCATAATACCGTCGACACCGCTTTCATTCATACGTTGTCCGGCTTTTTGCGGCGAATCAATATCACCGTTGCCGATAACCGGTATTCTGACACTCTCTTTAACTGCGCGAATAATATTCCAGTCTGCTTCGCCGCTGTAACCCTGCGCCCTTGTCCGGCCATGTACCGTAATATAGGAGGCACCGCTTTCTTCACACATTTTTGCAAACGGAACGGCATTGATATGTTCATTATCCCAGCCTTTGCGAAACTTTACGCTGACCTTTAAAGGCGTTGCTTTTACCACGGATTCAATAATTTTAGCAGCACGCGGCATATCTTTCATCAAAGCAGAACCTGCTTCATTATTCACGATTTTTTTTACGGGACACCCCATATTGATATCCAGAGAACTTGCCCCCAAATCTGCCACCAGCTTTGCGGCTTCGGCAAATAACACCGCATCATTTCCAACCAGTTGAACCACGACAGGGTAAGATTCGGCACGCACATCGGCTATCTGCCAGCTTTTGGGATTTTTTCGCTGTAAAGCATTTACGGCCGCCATTTCGGCAATCATATTACCCTTGCCGCAATCCGTAAGAATATGGCGAAAAGGCCTGTCTGTCACACCGGCCATCGGCGCCAAAAATACCGGACTGTCGAATCCGCCAAAAGTCATTATCAGTTAACCTTTCCCAAAGCGCGCGACAAAATGTAATAAACCTTACCGATATCCGAGCCGGAAATCAAGGCCAGCAAAGTACTTGCCCGATTATTGCTGCGCGCGGCTTCAATCAAACTGTTGAAGTCATCAAGATATTTATCGACAACAACCCGAAAATCAGGTTTTTTCTCATAATCTTCCCGAATGGCAACAACCTCTTTTTTAGTCATATTTTTTGAAAGATAGCGAACAAACACGCCGTGATCACCTTCATAATACTTTTTCCATAAAGTTTCATCATCCGAACTTTTATTAAAAATGCTGTTAATATCAATAGATATTGTTTCCAGTTCGGTGATAATATCAGAGGAAGACTTCATAAACGTATCAATACTGGCCACTTTGAATTTTTGATTAAATTCGTCATATTGTTTTTGCGTTTTATCATAGTTTTCATTTAAATTTGCCAAATGTTCTCCGATGGTTTTACCGAATGACGTCATTTTATTTTCGTAAACCGTCAAAGTTTTACCGACATTACCGGCTGTTGCCGACATTTCCTTATTCAGGGCAGAAATTTTTCCGGTAATCTGGCTCAAACTGGCCAAAGCTTTATTAACATATTCGTCCTGCTCAATTAACAAACCGGCATTTGTTTTGCTTTGCGAGGAAATATTGTCGGCTGTTTCCGCTAATTTACCGATATTGCCGGACACAAGATTATTAACCTCATGGAATTTATCCACAATACCGCCGGCTTTGGCACTGAAGTTATTAACACTTGCCAACAAACCGTCTTCCATTTCTTTTAATGTTTGTGACACCGACGAAAAAACTTTACCCATTTCGCTGTTTTTATCTTGCGTATTTTTATAGAAATCTTTCAGGCGTTTGACTTCTTCTCCCAAATTCCCGACCGTCAGGTTAATATTGTTAACCATACGACTACCTTCTGTTTCCAGTAATTGTCGTTTGTCGGAAATATCTGTTCCCAGCCGGCTGAAAATTTCTGTTATTTGTTCAGAAGCCGTGCGCATATCTTTCATCTGCGTCTGGATATTTTGTTCCAAGGTATTGGAACGCTCAATCATTGCCTCCACTTCCAAACTGATTAACTTGCCGTATTCACCCAATTTTTTATCCAGATATCCCGAATTTTTATCTAAAATTGAAGACTGCTTTTCCACAATGGCTTTTTGTTCGTTAATACTTGTTTCAATATGTGAAATACCGGAATCCAGACGACGGAACAGTTCTTCGCAGTTTTCGGCTGTCCGCAGGAAAGTTTTTTCCAGATTTTCACCTTTTTCGGCCCATGATTCAATAATTTTACCGATAGCCAGCTGGCTGGATTCGGAATAATTATTCAGCTGCATCTGTGCTTTTTCAATATTTTCATTGTTAACATTAACAACTTCTTTAATATTTTCGGCAGCCGTAACCATTTCGTTGACCATCGGTGTTACAATACGTACCAGCTGTTCACTGTCTTCTTTCATTTGCAGAGTATTTACGCGGAAATCAGCTGTCGTCGAAGCAGCTTTTTCGGCAACAAACGTAAAATTCTCTACCAGCTTTCTAATTTCCGCATTCAGCTGTTGCATCGTTTGTGATGAATATGTATCCAGTTCTCCTGCCAAAGACTTCATTTCCGCCGTTCTGTCACCCAAATCCCGTTTAATGACATCGGCTTGCGCACAAACATCCCGAATAGTTTCTTTCAAATCAGACACTTGTTCCTTAATGGCATCAGCAATCATTTTTGTAGCAGCATTACCATTAGAATCCGGAAAAATTATCTGATTAAGCGAATCGTGCAGCATTTGTGTTTCATTGCGAAAACTGCTGCCACGGTCAATATATGCCATTACAACCCAGATAATGGCCAAAGGCAACGTTATACTGGCCATAAAACCGCCAAACTCGTTCGGTACCATAGAAAACAGATTATCCCAGCCGAAAAACTTGGTGATATAAATGGCAACAATGCCGAACCAAATAACGCTAAAGATAATGATAAACCGGTGTAATCCATTAACGAACCAGCTCTCCGGCTGTGTTTCCTCAGTGGCAAAAGATGTCATCCTTTCTGATTTTTTCAATTTTTTTTCAGGATTTTTAGCGCTCATTTTTCCCTCTAACTACTTATTTTTATAATAATCAATCGGTAGTATAGGCAGCAAATAGTAAAAATTTTACATAAATTTTGCATTTTTATAAAAAAATCCATTGATTTTTAAAAACATCTCTGTATGTTGTTATACAGAATTCGTTGCCATTATAGCTCAGTGGTAGAGCACGTCATTGGTAATGACGGGGTCGTAAGTCCGATTCTTACTAATGGCACCATTTTTGAAAATGCACCTTTCGAGGTGCTTTTTTGTTATATAAACCAATGCTTTCAGCTAGTCCGATTTTGACGGTTTTGAAAATGGCAATTTTGAAAGAACTATCGGACTTTTTGAGTGAAACCTAAGAAAATCAAGCTTTTTTCTAAATAAAATCCCAGTCCGATTTCAATTAAATCTAAATTAAGTAATTGCGTATTACCTTGAAATAGTGTTTAGTCTAAAATAATCAGGAGTGATAAATTGTCTGAAAGCTTAATAAAATTATCATCCATTATGCATTTTGATAATATACAAGATTACAAAATACATCTTGCTTCAACAGATGGCAAAAGCGAACCTTTAGATATTTTTTTAACTGATAAAAAAAGATGGATAGGGTGGAATGAATACAAACCGCTGACTAATGCTTTTAACAGAAAATATATTATTTCCTTTGTAAATGTGTACTACGAAAAAGACACTTGGCTATTTAGTGGTATTTATGAGGTTAAAGGAATAAAAAATGGTCGCTATGAAATTGAAGAATCCTCTTTATTCAATGAATTTATTGGTAGGTTAAAAATAAATTTAAAATTTTGCGGCAGAAATCGACGATTAAATTTGGAAACTGTTTTTGAAGAAATATGCGTAAAAGCTATTCTGGAAGAGCCTATTAAATTTCAAAACTT
>JAUNIW010000024.1 GCA_030523245.1 Pseudomonadota bacterium | reverse complement strand
GACAAGGTTCTCGAGGTCGATGCAGACGTCTGTTACACCGACTTCCTGATGCACGGCGCCGAGTTCTTCCAGTTTGCGTGCTGTTTCGCCGCCGGCACCGAGTGTGAGTTTGACGTGTTTATCGGCCAAAACGAGCGCTATTAAAACCGGTGCAATACACATGGCACCGATGACGACATTATCTTCCCAGCATTTGCGAATCACCTGCCGTACACTGGTGTTAATATTGCAGGAAACGCCGCGTCCGGCAAAATCACACCAGTTTGTGACGGCGCCGAGTCCGCCCGGAAAAATGACAGCATCATAATCTTTAGTTTTAAATTCTTTCAAATCCAGAATATTGCCGCGGGCAATACGGGCTGATTCAATCAAAACATTTCTCTTTTCACTCAAGGCCTGATTATTCAGGTGATTTATAACGGCAGTCTGTTCTATATCCGGAGCAAAGCATTGGTAGGTACAGCCCATGTTTTCAATGCAAAGCATGGCAAATACGGCTTCATGAATTTCTGAACCATCAGCGCGTCCGCATCCGGAAAGAACAACGGCAAAATGTAATTTTTTTCCCATTATATACTCCATTATAAAAGTTTTATGTTGATTTATCCTAATCAAACAATATAATGCTGTCAAACTTAAATTTTTAGGAGGGGATGAGATTTTTTATGGAAGTTAATTTGACGACATTAAAAAACGGTTTGCGTGTTGCCTCAGTAGAACGTCCGCAGACGGAAACGGTTTCTCTGGGTATCTGGGTGAATACGGGAAGTGCTTGCGAAACGGCTGATAAAAACGGTGTTTCCCATTTTGTGGAACATATGGTGTTTAAAGGAACTAAAAAACGTAATTCGCTGCAAATTTCCGAAGATATCGAAAACGCAGGCGGACAGACAAATGCCTATACATCACGTGAATTCACGGCTTTCTATGCTAAAATGCTGAAAAATGATTTGGAACTTGCGGCAGATGTTTTGGCTGATTTGGTTATGGCACCGACTTTTGATATGGCGGAAATGGCTAAGGAAAAAGAAGTTGTTGTTCAGGAAATAAAACAAACCAATGACGATCCGAGCGATATTGTTTATGATTATTTTCAGGAAACAGCTTTTGCCAATCAGGCTTTGGGACGCAGTATTCTTGGACCGGCGGAAAAAGTCCGTTCGTTTAATGCCGATAAACTGCATGATTATATGAAACATAATTATGCTGCCGAAAATATGGTGGTGGCAGCAGTCGGAAATCTGAAACATACCGAATTTGTCAAAATGATAGAAGACAGAATGTCGGGACTGCGTGCCAAAACAAATTATGTTAAAGATGCTCAGCACTATACCGGCGGTTCTTCCATTAAAACCCGTGATATTGAACAGGCTCAGGTTTTGCTTGGTTTTGAAGGCGTGTCTTATCATGATAATGATTATTATCCGGCAACCGTGTTGTCCACGCTGCTGGGCGGCAGTATGTCTTCACGCCTGTTTCAGGAAATAAGAGAAAAACGCGGCTTGGTTTATACGGTTTACAGCTTTGTCAATGCCCATATGGGCAGCGGTATATTCGGAATATATGCCGGTCTGAATGAGGAAGAAATCAAACAATATGTACCGGTTGTAGCCGACGAGTTGAAAAAAGTCGTCAACGATTATGTTACGGACAGGGAACTGGAAAGAGTTAAAGTACAGCTGAAAGCAAGTATGCTTATGGCGTTGGAAAGTTCTTCTTCAACGGCAGAAGTTATTGCACGCCAGCATTTGCTTTATAACAGAGTTATTCCGGTAGAGGAAATTGTGGAGAAAATCAACAATATAAGCAAAGATGATATCCAGCGTCTGGCCCGTCGTATCTTTTCTTGTAAGCCGACTTATACGCTGCTGGGTAATCTGCGGGATTATCCGGGGTATGATGCGGTTGAGAAATATTTGCATTTTTAGACAGACTGTGTTATCCTGAGGTATCGTTAAATAACGGGAGACGCTGCTATGTCAAGAGCCGAAGATATTTTTGAAAAGCTGATTTATTTCGGAGAAGACGCGCTGGACGAGTTTATCCGCGAGCGGCAGACAGAAGAGTTGTTTTTGGATTTTAAACAGGCGGCTTCTACAGGCAAGCATGGTCAGGCACTTTGTAATGACGACCGGCGCAATCTTTCCAAATGTATATCGGGTTTCGGTAATTCCGAGGGCGGTGTTATTATCTGGGGGGTGGAATGCTCCCGTGACAGCGAAGCCGGCGATGTCGCTAAAAGCAAAGTGAAAGTGCATAATGTCCACCGCTTTATGAGCTGGGTGGAAAACGCTATTTCCGGTTGTACGATTCCGAGCCATAATAAAGTGCGTAACCATATTATTGCCTGCGACAAAAACGGAGACGGTTATTTGGCAACCTATATCCCGAAATCGGATTTGGCACCGCTGATGACGACTATCGGCAGCCATATTTATATTCGATCCGGTTCAAATAATGTGCCAGCACCGTATTCGGTTATTGCCGGAATGTTCGGCCGGCAGCCGCAGCCGAATGTGGAACTGATGATAGAAAACCGGAAACTGGAAATTGTGCAGAATGATGAAACGGTTATCTTAAATCTTAAACGTAAACAGGGTAAGGCTGTTTATAAATATGTTAAGATTTCATTCGATGTTTTTTGCCGGAACGAAAGCAATGTTATTGCCAGTGAGCTTTATTTAACCTGTACCACAAAAAATTACGGCGGTTTTAACAATAAAGTACGTTTTTTGGATTATAATCAGATGTATGCTATTCAGGGGATTGCCGGACATTTGAATTTGATTACCAAGCCGGAGCTGAGATTACCTCCGCGCGGGATTCTCAAATTTACCAGAGTGGAGATTATTTTGTCTTCGCTGGTTGATGATGATTTACTGCTGGACGGGGTTATCGGTGCCGAAAAAGCTGCACCTAAGTCGTTTCGGTTCAGCGGATTGAAGAACAATCTGCGCTCGTTTGTCGCCAAGGCTTTGCGTGCCGAGGAAAAAAATAACGGCTGGTTGTTAAATGAATTTTTTAATGAGTTTCTGAGGATTGCGGAATAAATGACGGCAAGAGTGGAAATTTTTACGGACGGTGCTTGTTCGGGAAATCCCGGAATTGGCGGCTGGGGTGCTATTTTGCGGTGTAAAAATGTTGAAAAAGAACTGTGCGGCGGTGAAGAAAATACCACCAATAACCGGATGGAACTGATGGCCGTCATTATGGCTTTGAGCGCATTAAAAGCCAAATGTAATATATCTCTTTATACCGACAGCAAGTATGTGATGTGCGGTGTGACGGAATGGCTGGAGAACTGGAAGAAAAACGGCTGGCATACAGCCAATAAAAAACAGGCTGTAAAAAATATTGATTTGTGGCAGAAACTTGATGAATTGGTACAACAGCAGGAAATCCGCTGGATATGGGTTAAGGGACATAACGGTCATGCCGAAAACGAACGATGCGATGCTCTGGCCAGAGGTGAGGTGGTTAAGCTGAAAGAAGCTCAAAGTAAGGCTGTTGAGGAAAATAGTAAATAAATAAACAAAATTTCAGAAAATAGTTGACAGATAAGTCTTTTAAGCGTTAATATATAGATGTTTATAAATCATTTAAATATTTTTGTGCTATGGTAACTTTATTTTGTTCTGCAGAACTGCTTTTTTTTGCAGTTGTCGGTGTTTGCGCTTTGTGGTGTCAGCTGAATTGGCATAAAGATGAAATCCGCAAGATATGTTAAGAGAATAATTTGTTACTTGAAAAAAACGAGGCTTTCCGCATGATTTGCGAAAACCCTCGTTTTTTTTATTGCTGTTCGTTTTCAAAATCGGATTTGTCAGGAAACATCTTTTCTAAATTAAAGAAATCATTTTTCTGACCTGCACCACAAATAAAAAATTCTTTTTTCTATCATTTTCAATCTCCGGATTTGCTTAAACAAAAACCACCTTGTCAGGGTGGTCAGGGAGTTCGAAAATCATACAAGCTAAAATGATTCTTTCAGTCTTTAGGCCGAAGCTTTGGACATACACTGAAAGCTCCCCGACCATATTTCTATAATCGGGGATATATTTTCTTGTCAGCTTTGCTGTGACTGACAAAATAACGATGTTATATCCTAACACCGTAGCCTGTAAGAGCTTTCGACAGCTCCGTACCCTAAGGTACCGGATACTCTAAAATATCCGTATAAACATACTATGAAATTATGTAAATTTTGCAATTATTATATAAAGTTATAAAGAAGAAATTCTCGAATACATTTATATTGAAATCTGTGCAAAAGTTAGTGTTGTTTGTATACATTTCAATTGTTTTTGTTAACATAAATGCGTTAAGACTTTTATGAAGGAGCTTGATTTATGAAAAAATTACTTATGATGACAGCTGTTGTATCAGTTGTATGCTTGGCCGGTACAGCACATGCAGTGGACAGCACCGGCGGCTGCGGTTTGGGTTCTATGGCTTGGCGTGGTCAGAGCGGTGTTATTCCTCAGTCTTTGGCTATTACCACAAATGCTTGGTTTTCTAACACAATCGGTGTTACGCTGGGTACTTCCGGCTGTGATCCTAACGGTCGTGTTTCCGGTGGTACGGGACGTATGACTTTGGCCTTTTTGCAGGATAATATGGAGCAGTTTGCTATGGATGCTGCTGCCGGAAAAGGTGAAACTATTGAAACTCTGGCCGGTATTCTGAATGTTGACAGCGATGCTTTGGGTAAAGAAGTTCAGCAGAACTTTGCTTATATTTTCCCTAATGACAATGTAGAAGCTGTTGATGTTGCTTTGAAAGTTATGGAAATTGCCAAAGCTTAATTGAGTAGAAAAAAGGAAACCGCTCGCAATCGGGCGGTTTTTTTATTTTGATGCGTAAAATCCTGTTTGTTTTTGAACTGTTTTTGATTATAGGGGGTTGGTGTGCCGCAGCAGAAGCTGAAGCAGCGGTGGATTTGGCTTGGCTGAAACTTCTGCACTATCAACAACATTTCGGCGGATATCAGGGATTGGTTGAAAATCAGGAGTTTTATATCAGTCCGGTCGGCAGAAATAATCCTGAAGAGGAAATGAAGGCTGAAATAGTTGCTTTTGGCACCGGAAAAGAAAAATGCCGTTTTCCGGCAAGGTTTAATTATCTGCGGGCACAGGGAAAAGTACAGGGCGATTTGCTGGAATGTGAAGAATATCAGCAGTTTATGCGTGATGTACAGCCTAATGGTATTACGGTTCTGTTTACAAATGCGTATATGAGTAATCCGGCTTCATTGTTCGGGCATACGCTTATCCGGATTGATACGGCACGCAAAGGGACGCAGATGCTGGCACATGGTTCGAATTTCGGAGCGAATTCCGGTACGGAATATGGTGTTATGTTTGCGTTGAAAGGTTTATTCGGCGGATATCAGGGTGTATATAGCGTCAGTCCGTATTGGGAAATTATAAATACTTATAATAATATCGAAAACAGAGATATTTGGGAATACAATCTTAATTTAACAGATGAAGAAAAACTAAAGTTTGTAAATCATCTTTATGAAATGCGGCAGGCGAAAATCCGCTACTATTTCTTGAGTAAAAACTGCTCATATATGATTTTGGAACTGTTGGAAGCCGTACGGCCGACACTGAATCTGACGACACAATATCCGGTGTGGGTTATTCCGCTGGATACCTTGAAAACCATTCAAAATGAGCCGGATTTGGTAAAGTCCGAAAATTACCGGCCGGCACGATATACTCAGATTCAGGCTATGATAGAAGCCATGACCGATGAGCAATACGCTGCTTTTTTACAAATGATTAAACAACATAATTTTGAAGCGGCAGAATTATCCGATGCTGAAAAAGCCGTTGTTTATGAGGCAGCTTACCAATATTTTCAATATGAATATACGGTCGGTAATATGCCGTTGGCCGAATACCGGCAAAGCAGTTTCGGAGTCTTGCGGCGGCGCAGTGCTTTGCCGGCCGGAAAAAATCCGAAACCAAAGGGCGAAAATCCGGCTTTGTCGCATGATTCAATGCAGATTTCCGTCAGCGGCGGCGAATACAGACAGGAGAGTTTTGAAGAATTGGAAATACGGCCGGCTTATACGGCTTTGACAGACAGCAGTCTGGGATTGATTAAAGGTGCGGAAATCAGTGTAATGTCAAGCCGTTGGCGTTATTATAATCAAAGCCGTAAGCTGGTATTGCACAGTTTCACGCCGATTAAAATTAAATCACTGGTGCCGGCGGGCAGGGTGTTTGATCCTGTTTCATATACTGTCGGCGTAGAGGTAAAACGTGATTTTAATCCGCAAACGGCGGCCGAAGGGTATGTCGGATATGGTTATGGCGGTGTTGGTAAAACGGCGGAACTCCCTTTTAAGATCTGGCTCTACGGTTTGCTGAAACTGAACGGGGCTTACGGCGGTTTTGTACCGGGGAATCAATGGGGAGGCGTGGCGCCGGAAGTTGGTATTTTGAAAGATTTCGGCCGGATACGTCTGCATTTGAATGCCGAGAAAACATGGGCAACCAGAAAGTTCGGTGACAGATTTATTTATAAAGCGGCTGTTTCGTGCGGAATATCCGAAAATTTGTCTTTAGAGGCCGGATATGAAAAAAGCAGGAATAAAGCCGGATATAATCAGGAAACATGGCAGGTATGGCTGCGGCAAAGTTTTTAACTTGACAAAATTGATGAAATATCTATAATATATTCTGTTCTTATTTATTATTTATCTTAAATAATTTTGCTTATGGGGGGTATTATTAAGACACCGCTGCCTCTTGTTTATGTAGCAAAAGGGCAGATTGAGGTTGTGGATAAGATTTATCCGGAGCGTAAAAAAGACATTTGGGGGATTGTTTCAGGAAAACTTTATTGCCATGTACTGGTTGACAAATCTTGCGGATGGAATAAAGCTATGGCCAAGGGCTTGCAGTACAAAATCGGTGATAATTCACTGACATTGCCGTTTTGTGAGCACGTAGCTGCGCTTTATGCCGAAAAAGACAAATTCAACAAGACCGTAGAAATGCTTCAACAAAATGATGTTCTGGCTGATGTATGGACTGATGAACTCTTTTGTACGGCGGAAGTCGATTCTGAAAACGTATGGGTGTTTAATATGGCAAACGGACAGAAAAGTCCTGTTCCGCGAGAAAATGAAGCCCTGTCCGCCCGTTTGATTTTAATCCCTAAATCGTAAAAATCTTTAAAGGGTTTTCAGTTTGAACTGAAGACCTTTTTTATTTGTCAGCAGGCGAGCATTGTCCGCAGAAAGTACAGCCGTTGCAAATCAGTCTGTATCCGCAGCATTCACAATTTTTGTGCCACTTTTTTTGATACCATGTTGTTTCCGTAAAAAGATTTTGCTGCGGTTGCACCAGTTTAAAATCTATTGTTTTTCCCTTAAATTGCAGACCGGATTTGAAAGCCATTTCGCTTTGCAGCCTTTTGCCGGCAAGTTTATAGATTTTTCCGTCTTTTTCAAAAAATGTTCCGGTTTCAATAAAACAGAAAGTAACATTGAAAGCAACGCATTCTTCATAAAGTTTTTTTACCCATTCGTATTTTAGAACCCGTGAGCCGTCATAATTTTCGCCGCCGGCTATAACTTGTTCCAATTGTCCGCCGGCCAGATATTTTTTCAGCGAAATTTCACCGATAAACGGGGCTGTCATGACGCCTTTATGCTTAAATGGCAAATTAAGTAAAATCGGCAGCCGTTCATCAGCTCTTTTCTGATTTTCGGCCGTGACGCTCAGACAAACATTATCCCAGCCGTCGTTCCAGTCTTTCGGCAGACAAGCCACAACACGTTCCGGTCGTTTGGTCAACAGAAAAAAGCCGACATCAGGCCGTTGTTTGATAATGTTCCATGCTTCGGGACGCCAGACATCAGCTTCCGACAGGAAAAAATCAGAGGTCAGGCAGACGCGCAGACATTCGCCGCTTTGGATTTTGAAGGTACCGTCTTTGTTTTTGTGTAAAGGATAATCAAAATTGTTTTTGACCCGGTAAATGCGCGAACCGTCCTGATGGCGTTGTTTGTCCAGAAAATACATATAGCAATGGGCGCAGCCTTCGCTTTTTTTGAAACAACCGTGCCATGGATTCCAAATATCGTGCATTTGTCTGCTTTCTATTTTTGCAAAACAAAAGTGCAGGGACCGTCGTTAATCAGGGCAACCTTCATATCAGCCTGAAAAATCCCCGTACGGACAGATAAATTAAAGCTTTGCAGTTGTTTTACAAAATAATCATACAGGGGTTTGGCTGTTTCCGGAGTTGCGGCATTGTCAAACCCCGGGCGGTTGCCGCAGTTTAAGTTTGCCGCCAGCGTAAATTGCGATACAGCCAGAATTTCACCATGAACATCCAAAACAGAGCGGTTCATTTTTTTATTTTCATCTTCAAAAATACGCAGATTGGCAACTTTTTTGGCCAGAAAGTCAGCTTGTGCCGTCGTATCATTTTTTTCTATTCCGACAAACAGAAGCAGGCCGCCGGAAATTTCGGAAATTTTGGTATTATCGACCGTAACCGAAGCGGATAAAACTTTTTGTACCAGAATCTTCATTGTCGAGTTCCTTTAATAAAAAATATAGGAAAGCGTGATTGCCGCGACCACACCGATAAAATCGGCAAACAAAGCGCAGGGCAGGGCGTGTCCGGTTTTGGAAATTTTTACGGCACCGAAATACAGGGCTATAACGTAAAAAGTTGTTTCAGTAGAGCCTTGAATGACGGCTGATACAAATGACGGAAAACTGTCGGCTCCGTAAGTCTGCATGGTTTCTATCATCAAAGCGCGTGCGCCGTTGCCGGAAAGAGGTTTCATCAGCGCTGTCGGTAAAGCGGCAACGAATTTTGTGTCGAAGCCCAGAAGAGAAAAAACTTTTTCAAAACACCAGACAACGGCATCTAATACACCGGAATAACGCAAAACGGCAATGGCTGCAAGCATGGCCACCAGATAAGGAATGATTTGCACGGCAATCTGGAAGCCTTCTTTGGCACCGGCAATGAATGTTTCATACAGATTAAGTCTTTTGTACGCGCCAAAAAGCAGGAAAAAGGTAATGCATGACAAAATCAATGCGTTTCCGAATGTTTCGGAACAGTTCAGCCGTTGTTGCGGTTCTAATTGATAAAAGGCAAATCCCGTCAGGCTGATGACGGCAAGAATACAGATAAGCCAGCAAAACATTTTCCGGTTGAATATATCCAGTTTCTGCGTAACGGCGACGGACAAAAAGCCGGCAAGGGTAGAACATAACGTTGCCAGCAAAATCGGCAGAAAAACGGCACCGGCATTGTTTGAGCCCTGTAAATGGCGGTACATTAAAACAGATACAGGCAAAATAGTCAGAGAAGAAGCATTCAGGACAATAAACATAATCTGTGCCTTGGAGGCTTTGTCTTTTTGGCGGTTATCTTCCTGCAGTTGTTCCATGGCTTTCAGTCCCATCGGTGTTGCGGCATTATCCAATCCCAGCATATTGGCAGCCATGTTCATAACCATGGAGCCGACAGCCGGACTGTTTTGGGGCAATTCAGGCATAATTATTTTGAATAAAGGGCGCAAAGCCTTGGCAAATACTTCTGTCAAACCTGATTTTTCGGCAATTTTAAGAAGTCCGAGCCATAAACACAGCATACCGGTCAGGTTCAGAGCCAGTTGAAAAGCTCCGGTTGCTGCTTCAAACAAATGGTTGACTAATTCGGTCCATATTTGCGGATTTCCTAAGAAGCAGGCTTGTACAAAAGCTGCTGCAAAACTGATGATAAAAAATGATGTCCAGAGTATATTGAGCATGTTTAATCCCTTTAATATAAAGCTATATTAGCCGGCCGGCGGTTAATTGCAATTTATTTTGAATATCGGATAAATCTCTGTGAATAATTATTGACAAAAAAATAAAAATATACTATATTGTTTCCAAATTGAGGAGAATAGAGGATGTCTGTGAAAGATAAATTAAATCATTTGAAAACATTTGTAGTTGGTACTGTTTTGGCCTCAACAACTTTAAGCAGCTGTACAAACAAAGAAAAAGCACCTGAACCTGTACAGGACATGTTGTCTTTGGATTATATAGATGATATGGATATGTATGGCAATCATGTGCGTTTGCACAAGGTCTCTATTCCTGTTTATCGAGATGAAAGTATGACGGATCAAGGATACGGTCAGTTACTTTGGGGATTAGACAATAACGAGAATATTTCTGCTGCACGAGCCGGTGAAAAAACACATGCCGAAAGATATGGCATGTCTGAACATGATTATGAATCGAATAAACATTATGTTGAAGTATATGATGACGGTGTTCTGAAAGCCAACAACAGTCTTATACTGGTAAACGGCCGCATTAAAGTTATCGGTGATGAACAACATTATACAGGTAATTTGAATCGCCGCTCTATAGAGCTTAAAGAAGCCCGAGAGCTCATAAGAGCCAAAAATGAGGAAAAACGTCGTAATATCGAGCGTTATCGGATGCAGGTCAAAGAGGCGGCCGCTGCAGATTCTATTGCTCAAAATTCTGTGGAAAATATAAATTTTCAAGAAGAAAACGGAATGGTATCGGGGGATTCGGTAAAAATTGATACCGTAGCTACGGCTCGTTCTTCTTCGCTGAAAAAAATACATGAAAGTCTTATGGAACATCATACCAAGGATACAATATCAGTCCATAAAATAAAACCTCTGAAAAAACAGTCTGTACGTGAATAAATTTATAGGTACGGAGATAAAAACAAAGCCGTTACGAAAATGTACGGCTTTTTTTATATTTTGATAAAATTCTCAGGGATATATTTTAGAATATAATAAAACAAAAACCCACTGTGAAAACAATGGGTTTCAGATGGCTCCGACTATCTGATTCGAACAGATGACCGATCGGTTAACAGCCGATTGCTCTACCGCTGAGCTAAGTCGGAATAATATTGGAGGCCGGTACCGGAATTGAACCGATGTACAAGGATTTGCAGTCCTCTGCATGAGCCACTCTGCCAACCGGCCGGTTCGTACCTAAGTACCAAACTCACTTAACAAAAACCATATATACCGATTTTTTTGTAAACGTCAACATTTTTTTTGAATTTTTTTCATTTTTTTTATATCGGTGGAAAAATGATGTTTTTTTGTAGAGCGTTTTTGTTTATTTATTATATAGTTAGCTCAAAAAAAGGAGAAGATGATGAAAATAGTTATTGCGGCAGACCATGGCGGCTTTCAGCTGAAAGAACAACTAAAACAGCACTACGCCGATTTAAATTTTACGGATTTGGGTACTTTTTCGGAAGAATCGGTAGACTATCCGGATATTGCTGATTTACTGACAGCTGAAATTCTGCAGAAAAAAGCTGATTTGGGTATTTTGATTTGCGGAACGGGAATCGGTATTTCTATTGCGGCGAACCGTCATAAAGGTATCCGTGCCGCCTTGCTTTACAGCATCGAGTCAGCACGGCTGGCCAAACAGCACAATAATGCCAATGTTATTGTTTTTGGCGGCCGGACAATGTCTTTGTCCGAGGTTGCCGGGTATATTGATGCCTTTATGGGAGAAACTTATGAAGGCGGACGTCATCAGCGCCGTTTGGATAAGTTAGACAAGGGAGAATAGTTTAATGGATTTTGAACAAAGTTTACAAACAGAAGATAAGTCAGTTTATGATATTATTCAAAAAGAACTTAAGCGGCAACGTGAACAAGTCGAGCTTATTGCTTCCGAAAACATTGTATCCAAAGCCGTAATGGAAGCGCAGGGGTCTGTTTTGACAAACAAATATGCCGAAGGTTATCCGGCTCATCGTTATTATTGCGGTTGTGAATTTATTGATGAAATTGAAAAACTGGCGCAGGAACGGGCGAAAAAAATTTTTAATGCCCAATATGTCAATGTTCAGCCTCATTCAGGTTCTCAGGCTAATATGGCGGTTTATTTTGCTTTGCTGAATGCCGGTGATACCATTATGGGAATGAGTCTTGATGCCGGCGGACATCTGACTCATGGTTCAAAAGTTTCAATGTCCGGCAAACTTTATAATTCGGTACAATACGGTGTGCGGGCTGATACCGGATTGATTGATTATGATGAAGTTGAATGTCTGGCTTTAGACAGCAAACCGAAATTGATTGTGGCCGGCGGTTCGGCTTATCCGCGGCAGATTAACTTTGTCCGTTTTCGGGAAATTGCCGACAGAGTAGGCGCTTATCTGATGGTAGATATGGCTCATTTTGCCGGTCTGGTTGCCGGCGGACAGCACCCGAATCCGTTGGATTTTGCCGATGTCGTTACGACAACGACGCATAAAACCCTGCGGGGTCCGCGCGGCGGTATGATTCTAACCAACAATCCGGAGATTTATAAAAAAGTTAATTCGGCAGTTTTCCCTGGTTCACAAGGCGGGCCGCTGGAGCATGTGATTGCCGGTAAGGCTGTATGTTTCGGCGAAGTTCTGACACCGCAGTTTAAGGAATATGCCAAACAGGTGATTATCAATGCCAAAGTTTTGGGAAACACATTGTTGCGGCGCGGACTTAACTTGATTTCCGGCGGTACGGACACGCATTTGCTTTTGGTTGATTTGCGGCCAAAGCATCTGACCGGTGATGTGGTGACGACAGCTTTGGAAAAAGCTCATATCACCTGCAATAAAAATGCTATTCCGTTTGATCCCCAACCGCCTAAAGTGACTTCCGGAATCCGTTTGGGAACGCCGGCAGCAACAACGCGCGGCTTTAAGGAAAAAGAATTTGAATTTGTCGGTAATTGTATCGGGGATGTCGTTGATGCTTTGTCGCACGGCAATGCTGATGAAACAATCCGTCAAACTCAAGAGAAAATTATGAACTTGTGTAAAAACTTTCCAATTTATGAATAGGAGACTAAAATGATTAAAAGCTTTTTTAACGAATTCAAAAAATTTGCCATGCGCGGCAATGTAATGGATATGGCTGTCGGTATTATCATCGGTGCTTCTTTTGGCAAAATAGTGGATTCTATGGTTAAAGATATTATGATGCCTCCAATCGGTTTGTTACTGGGTAAAGTTGACTTTTCGGATTTAAAAATTGTTCTGGCGGATGATGTGGCTATCAATTACGGTGTTTTTCTGAATAATATCATCAGTTTTATTATTGTTGCCTTTGCGGTTTTTATTTTGATTAAGGCTGTTAATAAACTGCAAGAAAAAATGATTAAGGAAGAAGCGGCGGCACCGACAACAAAAAAATGTCCGTTCTGCTGTGAGGATATTCCTCTGGCTGCCGTAAAATGTCCGCATTGCACGGCAGATTTGCCAAAAAAATAAAGTTTTTGGACACCGGTGTCAAAACCGGTGTTTTTTTTAATGATTTTTAAAAGAAATTCAGATAAAATAACGGCAGTTTTTTGTGAGGTAGAGTGTAGATGAATAAAATTTTGAAATTGACCTTTATTGCCGTGGCTGCCGTATTAACGGTTTTGCCGTCGTTGACGAAAACAGTGCAGGCTGCCGATAAGGCTGAAAATACGCCGCCTAAAGAATGGACGATGTGGCTGGAAAGTCTTCAGCGGGAGATGATTTCCAAGGGAATTTCGCAAGAAACACTGGACAAGGCTTATAAAGGGAAAAATTATTATCACCCTTTGCCGGAGGTTGTTCAGCTTGATAAAAAACAAACGGAATTTGTCTTGACAACTTGTGCTTATGTTAACCGACTGGTGTCGGCCAAACGGGTCGAAGATGCGCGGATTCAATATAAAAAACTGAACAAAAAATACAAAAAACTGGAAGATTCTTATAACATACCTTTGTCGTATCTGACGGCTTTTTGGGCAGTTGAAACGAATTTCGGCCAAAATACGGGAAAATATCACCTGATTCACAGCCTGACGAATCTCAGTTATAAAAACCGCCGCTCCAAGTTCTTTAAAAACGAACTGTACCATGTATTGAAAATTATGGATAAAAATAATCTGGGCGAAGATAAAATGCTTGGTTCCTGGGCGGGAGCAATGGGGCATTTCCAGTTTATGCCGTCCACTTATAACAGTTATGCCGTTGATTATGACGGCGACGGTGTGCCGGATATCTGGAATTCTTTTGACGATTCCATTGCTTCGGCGGCTAATTATCTGAAAGAACTGGGATGGAAGAAAAATGAACCGTGGGGAATGAGAATTTCCCTGCCGTGGAATTTTGATTTTAAAACCGTCGGCCGGCAGACAACCAAAAAAGTCAGCGAGTGGAAAAAACTCGGTGTCAAAACATATTATGGTTATAATCTGCCGTATGATAATGATTTGAAAGGTTCGGTTATTCTGCCGGACGGAAGAAAAGGGCCGGCTTTTATCGTTTTTGGCAATTTTAAACGAATAATGATTTGGAACCGTTCGGATAACTATGCGCTGGCAATTGTTACTCTGGCCGATTATATCCGGACTCCGAAAAAGAAATGGGGACCGCTTTGTGCCAATGAACAATATGTGATGAACAGTGATGAAATCAAAACAATACAAAAGTTTTATAACCGCTTTGTGCGTAATAAAATTAAAGAGGACGGTAAACTCGGCAGCGAAACGCGCAAAGCCGTAAAGTTTTTACAGCACAAGGCTAAACTGCCGGAAGACGGTTATCCGGATTACCGGCTGCTGAGCAAAATAAAAAATTATAATCCGAAAATGGGATTTGCCGTGCCGGTACCGGAAGCTAAAAAGGTTCATAAAGCAGCAAAAACAAAAATCAAGTCTCAGGTAAAAAATACCAAATCCGGACAGCCGAAAAAGTAAAGCATAAGTAACGAATAATGCTTGCTGAAATAAAAAAATCAGAGTAGGCTGAAACAACTGTGTATGAGAATGAAAATAATGAACTGTATTAAACTAATTTTTGGTCTGGCAATCGGTACGGGACTGCTGTGTTCCTGCTCAACGGGAACGCCGGAATTGTCCGGTCTTTCTCCGCAGGCTCAGGCTGAAATTATTAAAAATTACGGCGGAATTTATAAAGTCGGCAATCCTTATAAAATTGCCGGTAGATGGTATTATCCTAAAGAAGATTACAGTTATTCCGAAATCGGAACGGCTTCGTGGTACGGTGAAGATTTCAACGGAAAGCCGACAGCCAACGGCGAACGCTATAATATGAATACACTGACGGCTGCTCACCGGACTTTGCCTCTGCCGAGTATTGTTCGTGTAACGAATTTACAAAACGGACGCTCTATTATTTTGCGGGTGAATGACCGCGGTCCGTATGTTAAAGACAGAATTATTGATTTATCTAAACGCGGTGCCCAGCTTCTGGGGTATATGGGGCAGGGTACGACCCGTGTTAAAGTCGAAATATTACCTAAAGAAAGTCAGGCACTTAAAGAAGCTCTGTTGAATCTGTCTTCGCCAAAAGGAAAAGCGTTGGCAGCAAAATCAACACCGGCACCGTCGTTATATGAAACTTCGGCCGAGCGTATAGAAATATCCGAACGTGTTGCCGAAGAGGCGGATTTGTATGCAAGTGCCGGCGGCAGAACATACAGTACCGGAACTTATAAACCAACCGGAGAAACCTATGAACCTGCTGTTTACGGCAGTGCGGCTTCGGCCGGCGGCGCGCGTCGAACCGGTGCGCTGGGTGCCGCAGGCAGCGGTTTGGCAAAAACAAGTGACAATAGCGGTATTTACGGTAAAGCTGCGGCAAATCCGGAAAAGGGGGATACCCGAGCTGTTAAAAACCGTACCTATCAATATTTGTCCGGTTATTATTATATTCATGCCGGCGCTTTTACCCAGTATGACAAGGCGCATTCTCTGATGGTTCGTCTTAAAGAATACGGCAGCAGCCATATTGTCAGGGTTGATGTTAACGGAACAATTTATTACCGCGTTTCTTTGGGACCGTACAGTCGGGTTGAAGAAGCAAAAGTATCTCAGGCAAAATTAAAATATTATGGCATCAGTGACACCAGAATTGAAAAGAAATAGGAGATAAAAATGAAAATCAATAAATCAGGATTGGCAGTTTTGTTGTGCGGAGCCGTTTGCGGTTATCAGGCAATGGCTTTTGAAACAGCAGCTCAAAACGCTATTTTAATGGACTATGATACGGGTGAATATTTGTTTGCAAAGAATATTGAAGAAAGTGTTCCTCCGGCCTCAATGAGTAAGCTGATGACGGTCTATATATTGATGAGTAAAATTAAAGACGGCAGCATTAAACTGGATGATACTTTTTCGGTTAGCGAAAATGCCTGGCGTAAAGGCGGTGCGGCAACCGGCGGTTCAACAATGTTTCTTTCAATCGGTGATAATGTCAGTGTTGAAAATTTAATCAAAGGTATTGTTATTCAGTCAGGAAATGATGCATGTATCGTGGTTGCCGAAAATCTGTCCGGTTCGGAAGATGATTTTGTTATTTTGATGAATAAAACCGCCAAAAAACTTGGTTTGAAAAACAGTCATTTTGAAAATGCAACCGGCTTACCGCATCCTGACCATCGTATGTCTATGGAAGATTTGGCAATTTTATCACGCCATATTATTAAAGAATTTCCTGATCTTTATCATTATTTCAGCCAGAAAGAATTTGTTTATAACAACATAAAACAAGGCAATCGTAATCCGCTTTTATATACGATGAAGGGGGCTGACGGATTGAAAACAGGGCATACCGAAGAAGCCGGATTTTGTCTGGCCGCGTCGGCTGCAAAAGGAGAACGCCGCCTGATTGAAGTTATGAGCGGTATGAGCAGTAACCGTGAACGTTCGGAAGAAGCCGAACGTCTGATAAGCTGGGGCTTCAGAGAATTTAATAATTTCAAGTTTTTTAACAAAGGGCAAACGGTTGCTTCGGCCAAAGTCTGGTATGGTAAAGAGAATAAAGTTGATTTGACTGTGCCGGAAGATGTTTTGAAAACAGTTCATATGAGTCAGCAGGATAATGTTAAAGTAACAGCCGAATTTGACGAGCCGGTAAAGGCTCCGATTAAAGCCGGACAGAAAATCGGTTCGTTGAAAATAGAAATCGAAAATCAACGTCCGCTGTCTATTCCTTTGGTAGCGGCAAAAGATGTGGCTGAAACAGGTATGTTTGGTAAATTCTGGTCAAACTTCAAATATTTTGTGTTCGGGGCAAAATAATGCGCGGCAAATATATTACGCTGGAAGGCGGCGAAGGCTGTGGTAAATCAACACAGGTCAGGCTGCTGGCACAGTATTTGAAACAAAACGGTATTTCCTGTGTCACCAGTAAAGAACCCGGAAGTACGGAAGAAGGTCAGATTATCCGTAACCTGCTGGTTACCGGCGACAAAGACAAATTTGATGCGGTCAGCGAATGTCTGCTTTATTTTGCCGACCGGCGTTGTGATTTGACGAAAATTGTCTGGCCGGCTCTGGAAAAAGGACAATGGGTTATCAGTGACCGTTATGCGGATTCAACGGAAGCTTACCAATTTTACGGCTATGACAAACGAATACCGTTAGAAGTTTTACGGCAACTGTATAAAATCGTGGCGGGAAACTTTAAACCGGATTTGACATTTATTCTGGATATGGATCCGGAAATCGGAATGCGCCGTTCTTTTGCCAAGGCTGAAAAAATGACTGTCAAGGAACTTCGTTTTGAAAGCCGGCAGCTGGAATTTCATCGTAATCTGCGACAGGGCTTTTTAGAAATTGCCAAACGTGAACCGGAGCGCTGTGTTGTTTTGAATGCAGATACGGATATTGAAACACTGCACCGGCAGATTGTCGAAAAAGTTAAAGAAAAATTGGAGTGCTGATGGTTGAAGAAGTTAATATAACACCTCGCAATAACAATTTTTTATTAGGGCAAACCAAAGCCGAAGAAATATTTTTGAAAGCATGGAAAAAGCAAACAATGCACCATGCTTGGATTCTAAGCGGACCGAGAGGTATCGGCAAAGCAACACTGGCTTATCGGATAGCCCGTTTTCTGCTGTGGGCGGATGATACCAAAAAAGAATTATATAATTCTCTAAATGTGCCGGAAGATTCCCCTGTTTTTAAGCAGGTGTCTACGGGGGCTCATCCTGATTTGATGGTGTTGGAGCGGGATTATATTGAAACAGACAGAAAGAAGATTATAAAGGCTTTGCAAAAAGGTGAAGCAATGGAAGAAGATGAGTTATCTTCTCTGAAAAAATCTGCTTTTATCCGTGTTGATGATGTCCGCAAAGTTAATGAATTTCTGGCAAAGACATCATTTGACGGTAATTGGCGCGTGGTTATTATAGACAGTGCCGATGAAATGAATAAAAATGCAGCCAATGCTTTGCTTAAAATTTTAGAGGAACCGCCGGTTCATACGATTTTACTGCTTATCAGCCATAATGCCGGAACATTGCTGCCGACCATTCGCTCGCGTTGTGCCAAACTGCCGATACAGGTGCTGAATGTTGATGAAACGGCAAGTTTGCTGCGGCGTTATCGTCCCAATCTTAAAGAAGCCATGATTGCCAAAATAGCCAAGATGTGTCCGCAGAGTATCGGTCAGGCTATTTTATATGCAGATACGGATGCTGTAGGATTGTACGATAATTTGTGTAAAATATTATATGCCAAACAAAAATTTTTGTTGTCTGATTTGTTGGATTTTTGCAATGAAGCAGCTGTGGATGCGGATAAATTTAATTTGTTGCAAGAGCTTATTCTGCGTTTTATCCGCGAAAATATGGCACAGGCTCAGGATGTTGAAGCTTTATATGCCTGTTGGGACGAAACAAACCGAGTGTTTGCCGATTGTCAAAATATAAATATGGATAAAAGGCAGGGGCTGCTTAATCTTATTACGAAAATCAGTAAGGTTCTTTAGATGTTTACGGATAGTCATTGTCATATTAACGCCGGTGATTTTGATACAGACAGGGAAGATGTGCTGCAGCGTTCCCGTGAAATGCGGGTAGATTATGTTATGGATGTCTGTGATGATATTGCCGATATACCAAAGTTGATAAAATTCTGCGAGAGTCACCATCATGTTTATACATCGGCAGGTGTTCATCCCGAACTGGCGGATAAATATCCTTATCTGCAGGCTGACCGGCTATTGGAATGGACGCAGCATCCCAAAGTCGTGGGTATCGGCGAATGCGGTCTGGATTATTATTACAATGCCGACATCAAAGAACATCAGCTTCGTGTTTTGGCAGAACATATTAAAGCGGCGCAAAAGAGCGGTCTGCCGCTGATTATACATAATCGGGATTCTGATGAAGACATGATGGCACTGCTGGGCGAAGCTTATAAAAAGGAAAAGTTTCGCGGTGAACTGCATTGTTTTTCTTCATCGGAAAAACTGGCAGAGTTTGCCCTTTCTATCGGCTTTTATATTTCTGCTTCAGGGATTATTACTTTTAAAAAGAGCGAAAATCTGCGCCGGCTGTTCCAAGATATACCGAATGACCGGATTTTGATTGAAACGGATTCTCCTTATCTGGCACCGGTGCCACATCGCGGACAGCGTAATGAACCGTCTTTTGTCGTAAATACGGCGGAGGTTTTGGCCGGACTGAAAAATATGTCTGTTGCGGCTTTGGCCGAACTGACAACGCAAAATTTTTTGACACTTTTTAACAAGGCGGGAGATTGATGGTTAAGCTTGTTATCTTGGGCAGCGGCGCTGCTCCCGGTGTTCCTTCCGTTTCCGGCGGCTGGGGCGCCTGTAATCCGGATAATCCTAAAAATATAAGGCAACGGGCCGGTGTTTATCTGACAGACGACCGGACGCAGATTTTGGTTGATACATCTCCTGATTTGAAAAATCAGCTGATTACCAATAATATCCGAACATTAGACGGTGTTTTATATACGCATACGCATGCTGACCATCTGCACGGAATTGATGATTTGCGCGGCATTACGCGGAATATTAAAAAAAGTCTGAACTGTTATGCAACTCTGCAGCAGCTCGATGAAATTAAAGAGCGTTTCCGGTATGTCTTTTCTGATGAAGTTCATCGGGATATTACAAATCATCCTGAATTACTGCCGGTCGAAATTGAATATGGCAGAGTTTTTAATGTCGGAAGTTTTCAAATTATGCCGCTGGAATTTGCCGGACATACAGTAACGACAACCGGTTATGCTTTTAATGGCGGACAGGTTGTGCTGATACCTGATTTTAAAGTTATACCGATGCAAACTTTGCAATATTTACAGCAAATTGATGTGAATGTTTTGATTATGCCCTTGACTATTCTGCATGGCGGCAGCTATCATGCCGGTATGGATATTATTTTGGACTATGCTGCAAAAATTAAAGCAAAGCGCGTTATTCTGACCCATATGGCAACGGAATGCGATTATGATGAAGTGATGAATTTGACGCCGGAGAATATGGAACCGGCTTTTGATAATATGATGATTGAGTTGTAAGGAGTTGAAAATGCTGTGTATTTATCACATTGCAGACCATGACGGAAAAGGGTCGGCGGCCATTGTTAAAAGTAAATTTCCGGAAACGGAATTGATGGGTCTGAACCATGATATGGAGATTCCCTATGAAGAAATAGAAAAACATGATAAGGTGGTTATTTGTGATATTGCTTTGCCGGTTAAATATATGCTGGAGCTGAACAAAAAAATTGATTTAACCTGGATAGATCATCATATTTCGGTTATCAAAGAATATGAAGAACTGATGCAGAATGGCGGTTATGAACCGATTAAAGGTATACGACAAGTCGGAACGGCTGCTATTGTTTTGACATGGCAGTATTTTTATCCGGAAAAAGAATTGCCTGAAGGTATCCGCCTTTTGGGGTTGAATGATATTTATGATTTACGTGACCGGCGGGTACGTCCTTTTGAATATGCTGTTCAGACTTTTGGTGTTAACCGGCCGACCGATAAAATCTGGACACAGCTTATCAATAATGATATTGATATTAAAGCCATGGTGGAAAAAGGTTCGGCTATTTTGTCCTGGGTTCGTCATCGCAATTACCGTTTAGTACGCGGTATGGCTTTTGAAAGCGAATATAACGGACTGCGTTGTGTTTGTGCCAATATGGCTCAGGGGCAGTCAGAATTTTTTGATTCTCTTGATAATATCCGTGATTTTGATTTTATGGTTATTTTCTTTATGAATAAAAAGAATCTGTGGAATCTGACTTTTTATACCAGTAAAAATAATGTTGATGTATCGCAAATTGCAAAACAATTTGGCGGCGGCGGTCATGCCAAGGCAGCGGGGGCTTCTTCACTTAAAGAACTTCCGGCTTTTTTGCAAAACGGTAAAGTCTGGACTAAACCGCAACAGTAATAGAACTTTTCTAAAATCCCCGTTTAATACGGGGATTTTAGAAAAAAGAAAAGCCGGACATAAAATGTCCGGCTTTGGATTTAGTTTATCAAACCTAGTCCAGATTTCCTAATACACGATTTTTTACGGAATCACCGACTTTGATTTGTTTGTCTTTAACCTGACCGGCATTCAGCTCAAGAACGGCACGAGGACGTTTCGGCGGAATAATTCCCGTGGTTGAATTAGGTTCAGCGTTTTCATGGATATAAAAAATTTCTCCGTTTTCATCTATAAAAATGATATCCAACGGAATTAAAGTATCTTTCATCCACATAGCGACGTCTAAATCTTTCGGAACAATGGTAATATCAAAAAGCATACCGGAATTTTCAGGCAAAGAGTTACGTCCCATTAAACCATGATATAAGGTTTCTTTGGTATCAGCAACTTCAATCTCATATTCATATTGCGTTTCACCAGACTGAATAAGCAGTTTTTCTGTTTTATTATTTTCATCTTTGGAGCAGGCCGAAGCTAAAATCAGTGCTGACAACGTCATAATTTTCAATATTTTTAGCATAACATCTCCTTGTTCTCCATTCTAA
>JAUNIW010000023.1 GCA_030523245.1 Pseudomonadota bacterium | reverse complement strand
CAATATCCTGCTGATAATATATTGAAAGAATACTTGAGAAACCGCAAATATATCGGTTCCAAAGACCGTAAATTCATTACCAATACGGTTTGGGATATTATCAGACACCGCAGCCGCTTGGAATTTGACTGCGGCAGTTGTGAAGTCAGATTACTGCTGTTGGCCTATCTGAAAGATGAAGATATGGATATCATAGCCGACGGTTCGGAGTATGGTTTGAAACCTCTGAGCAAGGATGAAAAGGATAAGTTAGCTCATCTAAGGGATGACGTTTATCCGGAATATATAGAAAATGAATGTCCGAAATGGCTGTATGAAAAAATAAATAATCCGGCATTAGCGGCAAGTTTGAATACCACGGCATCGGCTGATATCAGAGCTAATTTCGTGACACGGGAAGAGGCACGGAACAAACTGCAAAAGGAAGGATTGTTTTTTTCTCCGACGCCATATTCTCCCTATGGTTTACGTTCAGCCGACAGGGTAAATCTGCAAAATTGTATTGCTTATCAAAATGGTGAGATAGAAGTACAGGATGAGGCTTCACAGCTGGGAGCAATACTTTGCGATGTACGGGCTGAACACCGTATTATTGATTATTGCTGCGGCGGAGGCGGAAAAAGTTTGTTATTAGGCGCTATTTTGCGCAATGACGGCCTGATTTATGCCCATGATAAAAATTTTAACCGTATGGACGGTTTAAAGGCTCGTGCGGAAAGACTTGGTATAAAAAATATAAAGATTGTCAGGGAAATTGAACGGACAGCCGAATTTGACCGCTTTATTGTTGATGCGCCGTGTTCCGGCAGCGGAACCTGGCGCCGTTCGCCGGATGCTAAATACCGTCTGACTCCGAAGCAATTGAAAGCAATAAAACAGGCTCAGGCAGAAATTTTGGATATTGCAGCCGCTCATGTTTCTCCGAACGGGCGTATTGTTTATATGACCTGTTCCGTGCTGCCGGAAGAAAATGAAGAGAGAATAGAAGAATTCTTACAAAAATATCCGGCCTTTACTACCGTTAATATAAAAAATCTGTGGGAGCGCAAGTTGGAACAAAGTTATCCGTTTACGGAAACGCGCTGGCTGAAATGCTCACCTTTACTGACCGGTACGGACGGCTTTTTTGTTTGTGTATTGCAGAAGAAATAAAATGTAACGTTTTGTGTGTTGCAATCCGTCTTTTCTAAAGATAGGATACGTTTAAGTTAAACAAATAAAAGGATTATGTAAATGTCTAAAATTCATTCTACAGCCGTTATTGAAGACGGTGCTCAAATTGCGGATAGTGCTGAAATCGGTCCTTTCTGCTGGATAAGTTCACAAGCCAAAATAGGTGAAAATGTCAGATTACTGGGGCAGGTGACGGTTTACGGCGATACGACAATCGGCGAAGGAACTGTGGTATTTCCGGGAGCAAGACTCGGCTGCGGACCGCAAGATCATGGCAATGAATTTCAAGCCGGAGCCCGTCTGATTATCGGTAAACGTAATGTTATCAGAGAAAATGTAACCATGCATGCCGGTACCCCGAAAGAGCATCTGACGACAGTTGTCGGCGATGACGGTATGTTTATGGTAAATTCGCATGTTGCGCATGATTGTGTTGTGGGTAATAATGTAATTATGACAAATAATGCTGTTATCGGCGGTCATGTTCATTTGGGTGATGGTGTAATTCTGGGTGGCAACTGTGCGGTTCATCAATTCGTACATATCGGCCGTAAAGCCATGGTTGGCGGTGTTTCGGGTATTGCCCGTGATATTATTCCGTTTGGTATTGCTAACGGAATGCCGGCACATTTGCGCGGACTGAATGTTATCGGACTGAAACGCAGTGGTTTGGATGAGAGCGTTATTAAATCCTGCACTCGTGCATTTATGTTTATATTCAAAGGCACAAACGGGACATTTGAAGAACGTGTGGCTCAGGCTGCCGAAAAATTCAAAGACAATGAAATGGTTATGGAACAAATAGCTTTTATTAAAGAGTCTTTGGCCGGTAAACGTAATTTGACTATTGCTGATTAAACTTCGGTTAAGGTAAAATAAAAAAGGCTTCTGTGCGCAGAAGCCTTTTTTATTTTTTATATCTGCTTGTTTTTTCTGAGGGCATTAAACATGACTCTAATGAACGACGAATTTTTATCCTTTAATGTTTCAGATTCTTTTGTCGGAGTTTGTTTATCCTGAGATTGCCCCTGAACCTGTTCGGCCGGTTGTTTATCAACCAGAACAACGCCGGATTTGCCGTTTTGTTTCATTCGGGCAATTCGTTGCCTGATTTCGTTTTTATAGGAATTGTCCGGTTTACCTTTGCTCATTATTTGAGTTAAAGAATCGGTTTTCTGATTGTAGTGCCATTTTTCCAGCTTTCCGTCATGTATGGCGGTGGATGGTGTAAGGGCTTCACCATTTTTATTATAGATAATTTCCCGCTGGGAAAAGAATTCGGTGGAACTTTTATTTATCCATTTTCCAAACATTTTTCCTTTGCGATACCAGCCGAAAGAAACGGATTTACCGTCATCGGAATAGTAAATGCACGGACCGTCAGAGATTCCTTTTTCATTAACAACATAACGTGACATAAGTTTGGTATGGTCGGAATCGTAATAGGATTCTTTGCAGGTATGCCCGTCATTGTTGCAGCTTTTCAGATAACGCTCGAAAATATCAAGTTTTTGTTTTTTTGAAGACTCCGGTTGCTTTTTTGCTGTTGCTTGTTCCAAAATGGTCTTTTCAATTTCAATATAGCCGTTTTGCAAGGCAAGGCTTGTATCGGGATATAGTGTATATCTGGCCATTGGACGCGGAGCAAGGGAACTTTTTACCATTAGAGCCTCCGTAATTGTTTGTATTTATTCTATAATAACAATTTTGTACAAAAAACACAAGATTTTTTGTAAAGATTTTACGGTTTATAAAAATTGCCGAATCGTTTCGATAGATGTTAATAAAAAATGCTGATAAATAAAATCACAAACCGAGCAGACTTTGGGCATAATCATGTGCTTTGAAGACATCTAAGTCATCAATGCTTTCGCCGATGCCGATAAAATGAACGGGCAGGGCGTATTCTTCGGCGGCTGCAACCAGAATTCCGCCACGGGACGAACCGTCCAGTTTGGTTACAATCAAACCGGTTACACCGGCAATTTCCCGAAATGTTTTAATCTGGGATACGGCATTTTGTCCGGTTGTGGCATCTATCGTCAATAAAACGCTGTGCGGTGCCGCCGGTATAATTTTTTGGATAACGCGGACAATCTTTTTGAGCTCGTCCATTAAACCGTTTTTATTTTGCAGGCGGCCCGCCGTATCAATAAAAACAACATCATCACCGTTTTTCAAAGCTTGTTGCAGACCGTCATAGCATAAGCCGGCACTGTCACAGCCGTCCGGTCCGCGAAAAACATTGATATTAAGACGTTCGGCCCAAATCTGCAGTTGTTCGGCGGCGGCCGCCCGAAAAGTATCGGCAGCAATAAAAGAAACTTTTTTTCCCTGAGCCTGAAGTTTTGCCGCCAGTTTGCCAATTGTTGTAGTTTTACCGGCACCGTTGACGCCGACCATCAAAACAACAAACGGTTTTGTTCCTTCAACGGAAAAAGGCTTTTCGCAAGGTTGCAGTATATTTTCGATTTTCTGAGCCAGCAATCGGCGGATTTCTTCGGCAGATATATCTTTATCCTGCTTTTGTGCGGCAAAGTCATTTAACAGTCTGGTTGTAGCATTTATGCCCATATCAGAAGTCAGGAGTAAATCTTCCAGTTCGGACAAAGATGATGCATCGAGTTTACGTTTGCAAAAAATATCGTTTAAACCGCTGCTTATTTTATCAGATGATTTTTTCAGGCCAATCCCTAATTTCTGCCAAAAATGACTCATTTTTTATTCCTTGCTTAATTTTCTTAAAAGAGAGGCACGGCGCCGGCGTTCTTCCATAGCCGTTTGCGGCATTCGGGCTGCCGGCGTACCGTTTCTTTCCGAATATGGAAAAACATGGAGTTTACTTAAACCGGCTTCTTGTACCAGCTTGCAGGTATTTTCAAAAGCTTCGGCAGATTCGGTTGGAAAACCGCAGATAAAATCAGCGCCAAATTCAGCTTTCGGCCGCAATTTTCGGATTTTTTGGCATAAAGCAATAACATCTTCGCGGCTGTGACGGCGTCCCATGCGTTTCAAAATCAGATTATCTCCGGATTGAATTGATAAATGAAAGAACGGATATATGTTTTTGTATTTTCCGATTAAATTTATTAAATCATCATCAACGGCTGCCGGATCAAGCGAACCAAACTGCAAACACGGCAGTTCTGGAATTTGTTCCAGTATTTCCCGTACCACGGCACTGAACGAAGGCTCATACGAGCAGATATCAACACCGGTAAGGCAGATTTCTTTAAATCCCTGAGCCAAAAGGTTCTTGATTTGGTGGATAATCAGCGGTGCCGGTACCGAGCGGTTACGGCCGCGGGCAAAAGGAATAATACAATAAGTACAGCGGTGGTTGCAGCCTTGCTGAATTTGCAAAAAGGCTTTATGTCGTCCTTCAAAACCGGTAATCATAAAGTCATCACAGGCGGAATCTTCATCAATCGGACTGACAAATTCTTTTTTAGAACTGTTCGGCAGCGGCCGGATATATTTTTCTATTTCTTTTTTTTCTTTATTGCCCAGAATTAAATCAATTTCCGGCATTTGCGCCAATTTAGAGGCACTGACCTGTGCCGAGCAGCCGGTTACGATAATTTTTGCCTGAGGATTTTCCCGTCTTAATTTACGAATGGTTTGCCGGCATTGCCGTTCGGCTTCGCCCGTAACGGCACAAGTGTTGATAACAATAAGATTATCAACATCTTTCAATTTTTCTTTTAAAACTTCGGATTCATAAGCATTAAGACGACATCCGAATGTAACGACTTCGACCATATTTCCTCTCAGGCGGCAACTATAGCGGAAAAAGGCGGCTTTGGCAACCTTTTTTTAAGGAGAATTTATTTATGGATATAGTCGTGAATTTTTTGGGCACTTTGTTTGAGCAGCAGATGTTCGGATGCAGACAGCTCGGGATATAAGACCTGTCTGACACCGCTGCGGTTGATAACGGTCGGCATGGACATGCAGATATCTTTTATGCCTTCTATTTCCGAATGGTGGGTAGAAACTGTCAGTACGGCATTTTCATCATAAAAAACAGCCTTGCATATTCGGGTTATGCTGGCAGCAATACCGTAATAAGTGGCACTTTTGCCGGCAATGATTTTATAGGCGGCATTTCTGACTTCGCTGTCTATATGATTTTTGATTTCCGTATTAAGCGGAATACCGGCTTCGGCGGCATAAGCATCAAGCGGCATATTTCCGGCCTGTGCTGCGGACCAGACTAAAACTTCGCTGTCGCCGTGTTCTCCCAAAACATAAGCATGGACGGACTGCGGTGCCAAATTCAAATGGGCGCCCAAAATCGTCCGGAATCTGGCTGTATCCAGAACCGTACCCGAACCGATGATGCGTCCGGTCGGCAAACGGGCTTCTTTTTGGGTAAATGCCGTCAGCAGGTCAACAGGATTTGAGGCAACAAGAATAAGTGAATCAGCCGCATAGCGGATAATATTATGAATAATTCCGCGGAAAATTTCTATGTTACGCTCCAATAAAGCCAGTCGGTTTTCACCTGCAATCTGAGCAACGCCGGCCGCAATAATAACAATATCGGCATTTTCCAAATCGGCATATTCTCCGGCCTGTATCCGGCAGGGATAAGCATACGGTGTGGCATGCAGAATGTCTAAAGCTTCGGCCAATGCTTTGTTTTTATTCGTATCAATCAGAATAATTTCACGGGCAATACCGGCCGTAGCCAAAGAATATGCCGTTATGCTTCCCACCAAACCTGTACCGATAATGCCGATTTTCATGTGATACTCCTTAATTTTTCTGTCTAAATACCACTTATATAATGTCATAAATTTGAAAAACAACTAACTTTATACACTTTTTTACTTTGTATAACATGTTGTTTATATGATATTTTTTCTAAATATAAACAAATTATTTAGGCAAATATAAAAATAATGCTTGTCAAATAGGATAAAATTGTGCTAACAAAAAGTCACAGGCGATGACGTCTGAAAAATTGTTTTAATTTTATTGAGGTTAAATTAAATGACTGATACCGCAGAACGCGTTAAAAAGATTGTTGCCAAACATTTGGGCGTTGATGAAGCCAAAGTTGTAGAAACAGCTAGTTTCATTGATGATCTGGGTGCTGATAGCTTGGATACAGTTGAATTGGTTATGGCTTTTGAAGAAGAATTCGGTTGTGAAATTCCGGACAAAGCTGCAGAAAAAATTCTGACTGTTAAAGATGCTATAGATTATCTTTCTAAGAATGCGTAAGTCGTAAGGCTTTGTTTAATTAAACTCGCTTTAGTCTATAACAGCGAGTTTTTTTATAAATTAACAAGAGGTTTGATAGATGAAAAGAGTTGTCGTTACGGGACTGGGCGTTGTTTCGCCGTTCGGACGCGGTGTAGATTATAACTGGGACTGCCTGATGTCCGGAAAATCCGGTATTCGTAAAATTGAAAATATTGATTTGAAAGATATTCCGGTGCAAATTGCCGGTCAGGTGCCGTTTGGCGAAGGCGAACACGAATTTAATCCGGATACGGTAATGGCGCCTAAAGACCAGAAAAAAGCGGATAAATTCATTTTATACGGTGTTGCCGCGGCCAATGATGCCCTGAAAGATGCCGGATATGAACCGAGCGAATTGAGTGAAGAAGAACAATGTCGTGCCGGTGTAATGATTGGTTCCGGTATTGGCGGGTTAAATAATATTTATGAAAACTCAATTTCTTTTAATGAAGTCGGAATTAAACGTATTTCTCCGTTTTTTATTCCTTCCTGTCTGATAAATCTGATTTCAGGAACAGTTTCTATTGATCATAAACTGCGTGGTCCTAATCATGCCTGTGTAACGGCATGTTCAACCGGAACACACGCTATTGGCGATGCTACCCGTATCATTGCAATGGGCGATGCCGATGTTATGGTTGCCGGTGGTGCCGAATCAGCCGTAAATGTTTTGGGATTAGCCGGTTTTGCCCGTATGCATGCCATAACGGCAGAATTTAATGACGAGCCGGAAAAAGCTTCCCGTCCTTGGGATAAACGCCGCAGCGGCTTTGTTATGGGTGAGGGAGCCGGTGTTGTTGTTTTGGAAGAACTGGAACATGCCAAAGCGCGCGGTGCACATATTTACGCCGAAGTTGTCGGTTATGGTATGAGCGGAGATGCTCACCACATGACAGCCCCTTGTCCGGATGGTGACGGAGCTTATCGGGCAATGAAAATGGCTGTAAATCATGCCAAAGAACACGGCGTTGAACTGGAAGATATCAACTATATCAATGCACACGGCACATCAACACCTCTGGGTGATTTAGGCGAGGCCGAGGCTGTTAAACGTTTATTTGGTGATAAGCTGGGTTGCACGTCAATGTCTTCAACCAAGTCTTCAATCGGCCATCTGCTGGGTGCTGCCGGTGCTGTTGAAGCCGTATATACTATTAAAGCCATCAAAGAACAGACTTGTCCGGCAACGTTAAATTTGGAAGAACCTGCCGATGAGGTCAAAGATATTGATTTGGTGCCGTTGAAACCGAAGAAGAAAACAATTAAAGCTGCTATGTCAAATTCTTTTGGTTTTGGCGGAACAAACTCTTCTTTGATTTTCAAAAAGTATGAAGACTAAAATATCTGTTCAACTGTAGGGAACAAAATGAAAAAGCTGTTGTTGTTACTTCTGATTTTAAGCTGTGCGGCAACAGCTTTCTTGTATGACTACATCATAAAAACGCCGGTAGCCGTAAGTGAAGATACTTTGTTTATGGTGCAAAAAGGCGATTCTTTGAACAAAATAGCACGTACACTTAAAGAGAATAAACTTATAAGAAATGAGTTTGAGTTTATTTTATATTCTAAAATCAATAAGATATATCCGAAAATTAAGGCTGGAGAATATCTTGTTTCAGAAAATATATCGTTAGAACAATTAGCTGATAAACTGACTTCGGGAAAAGTCTATCTGCGTAAAATAACTTTTCCGGAAGGCATAACAGCCACCGAAGTTGTTAATCTTTTACAAAATAATGAATTTTTATCTCAAGATGAAACAGTAGAAATACAGACGCCGGCGGAAGGTAGTATTTTGCCTGAAACATATACGTTTTCCCGCGGTGATAAGCCCGGAAAAATTATCAGTCAGGCCCAAAAATCCCTGCAGGACACATTGGAGCAGGCATGGATAGAGCGCGATGATGATTTGCCGTTGAAAACAAAGGAAGAGCTGTTGATTTTAGCCTCGATTGTCGAAAAGGAAACCGGTGTCGGCATGGAACGGGCACAGGTTGCCTCCGTTTTTGTTAATCGTCTGAGGTTGGGCATGCTTTTGCAAACGGATCCGACGGTTATTTATGCCGTAACACAGGGAAAAGAAGAGTTAAAACGACCGCTGACTCGTAAAGATTTGGAAATTGACAGTCGCTACAATACATATAAATATGCCGGTTTACCGCCGACACCGATTTGTAATCCCGGAAAAGAAGCTATTTTTGCGGCAGCACATCCGGCACAGACACCATATCTTTATTTTGTGGCTTCAGGAAATGGTGGACATAATTTTGCAAAGACATTGTCCGAGCATAATGAGAATGTGCGTAAATGGCGCAGTTTGAATAAATAATATCTGGACAAAATTAAAGAAGCATGTTATCATCAATACATCGTTATAAAAGTCTAACCGTTAAAAGAAGATGAGTATAAAATGGCGGATAATGATGATAAAATTTATAATTTTGGTTTGATTGCTTTGGATGAAACTGCATCAAATGACTGGCGTCCGGTATCAGACAAACGTCTTATACCCGGTCATAAAAGGGTTTTGATTTTACCGGGAAGCGCAACCCAGACAATTTTAGATGCCGTTAAAATGTGTAAAACGGCCAGACGTATGCTTGTAAAAGAAAATATTAAAGACGTTGATATTTGCTCTTTGTATTTCAAGCAGAAAACGACTTTCCGTGAAGGTGCGACCATGCGCGCCATGTATTTGCTGGACGAATGTATTTATCCCTTGATTTCACGTAAAAACGAAGAAGGTGATTTGGAAAAGATCTCGCCGAAACAGGCCGCCCGAAATATGCGTGATCTGGTTATTTTTACCCATTGTTACGGTACATATATGCTTGAAGCAATGGATATGGCTCTGGCTAAAAAATTACAGGAATTAGGCTATACCGAGGAAGAGCAGAAAAATATCCAGAAACAACTTTTTGTCGTTCATCACAATAGTCTCAGCAATTTGCTGGGAACCGTCAAAATGCACTCTACCAACCTGCATCGTCTGACGCAGGCTGATGAATTCCGTAAATTTTCAAGATTTAACAGTGACGGATTTCAATATTATTCACAAAAAGAAATGTTAACCGATGATGAAACTCTGTATGTCAGAGTTGGTGAGAATGAACGTGTTTTGCTTGTGAAACAAATTACGCAGGAAGGGAAAAACGAGCATAATGGCGCTTATTGGCACAATGACCCGAAATCGAAAGGCGGCGAAACAGAAAGGAAATTATTTGAAGCGATATTCTGTGAAGCCGTTCGTTCCACATATCCGCTGGATAATATTGAAGGTCTTATCCGTCAGGCTGTCCGGCAGCATCCCGAGTTAAAAGAAGATTTTAACGACGCTCTGACTTATGGTAAAGAGTTTGGGGATGATTATAAAGAATATCATGATAATATTGTCACTCAGGCCAAAGCTGTTTTTGAGAAGCAGGAAAATAATAAGCTGCAGGAAAAAGAAGTTAAAACACTTGCGCCGGAAATTTTGTTATATGTCGATGAAAATGATAAAATGCTTTTGGATTATGCCGTAGAAGATGATAATATTCCTCAGGCAAAAATATTATGGAATGCCGTTCGTAAAATTTTGCCAAAGCAAGAAGCTGTTGTCGATGACAGATTCGATGATTTAAGTCATAACTATCAGCAGGCTTATGAAAGTCATGAATATTATTTGCAACGGCTTTTAATGGAGAGTCGTCCGGAAATGTTTGCGGCTTTGGCTAAAGGTGCAGATAATTTGCAGCGGCTGGATTATGATGAAGCTGACGACAAAACCTTACTGGCTGTAGCCAAGATATATGCCGGTTTTCCGGCCAAAACAGGACAGCTTGACCGGTTATCCTATTATAAGGCATTGATTTATATGCATAAGAGAATAGAACAGATGGCACAGGACGAGAAAACTGCCGAAGTTAAAAAACAGTTGGAAGATAAAATATTTACCAAGGCAAACGCCAAAGATACAGCTGTCAAGTACAAGGTTAAATCTTATGCCGCGCGGCTCGATGATGAGGCACTTCTCAAAAAATGCCAACAAGTTTGGAATAATTGTACCATACCGTCACTTTATCAGAGCAATGCCGAACTTGACAAACAGTAACAGGGTAAAAGCAGCCATCAGACCGGCGCAGACATCATCCATCATTACGCCGTAAGCATTTTTCATTTTGCGGTCAAACCATTTAACCGGTCCCATTTTGCAAATATCAAAAAAGCGGAAAGCGGCAAAACCCAACAGATAAATCCACCAATAATGCAGATTTTGATAAAGATAGTCGCTGACAAAGCTGAAAGTCAGAAGTTGTCCGACCACTTCATCTATCACGACTTTTCCCGGATCCTTTTCTTCCTGTCCTCTGATAAGAATATCTGTTGCCCAAACACCGGCCACAAAGCAGATAATAGCGGCAATAATAAGGCCGTAAATTCCTGTGAAATAGGCTAAAATAAAGGCGAGGGGAAGTGTGCCGAATGAGCCGGCGGTTCCCGGTGCTTTGGGAGAAAGTCCCAATCCCAGATAAGTAGCGATAATTTCGGCGGTTCTGTTTTGTTCAGACATCAGTACATTCCTTATTTAGTTATATCCTGTATTGTTTGTAGCCGGAAAAAAGCCGACAAGCAATCTTTGTCATCGTTTTTGCACAAGTTCGTATCCGCAGCGTTAAGCTTGTTCCAAAAACTTATGACGGATACATTGAACAGCGGTTTTATGAACGCCCTTGGTAATGTTGTAATAAATAAATCTTCCCTCACGTTCAGACTTTACAAAACCGTCATCACGAAGTTTTTTAAGGTATTGCGACACTTTTATTTGTTCCAGACCGACAGCGTTGACAATATCCGTGACACAGGCTTTGTCTTTCAAGGTCAGATATTCCAGAATCCGCATTTTATCAACGTGGGCAAAAAGTTTAATTTGATTAGCCGCCAGCATGGTAAAATCCTGCGGCAGAAGAGCCTTGACACCATCTTGCAGAAAATTAAAGTTGTCTGTGATATAACCGAATAATTTGCGCAGACAAACAAAAACACTGGCCGGATATTCACCGCTCAAACGATAATAAACAAAAATCCCTTTACGTTCGGTTTTAACCAAGTCGACATCACGGAGTTTTTTTAAAGATTGAGAAACAAGCAATTGTTCTTCGCCGATGCCTTTGGCGATAGCCGAAACAGATGATGCGCCGTAAACATCCAGAAATTCAAGAATCCGAAGACGAGTCGGATGTCCCATATAGCCGATACCTTTGGCTGCAAATTTCATGATATCATAATCCAGCTGTTTTTCCATTATTTTTGCCTTTCTAATACATTGTATTTGCAATATATATTAAAAAATATAGATATTCAAGCATTTTAATATTGATTTCATAAAAATAATATATATTATAAACTATAGATATTAAAAATAATACATATATTTATATGGAGATAAAAATGAAAAAACTTTTAGGACTGCTAACAATGTTATTGATGATGTCTGACACAGCTTATGCAAATCCGGCCTGTATGGTTTGCACGGTTGCTATCGGGGCATCATTGGAAATTGCACGTTCTCTCGGTGTACCGGATACTGTTGTCGGATTATGGGCCGGTGCTTTGTTGACACTCGTCGGTTATTGGACAATTTTATTTTTTAATAAGAAAGGCTGGTATTTTAAGGGCAGGGATATTCTTTTGTTGGCGCTGTCTGTCGGAATGGTGGGGTTTATTTATGTAAAAGAAGTCGTGTATACGCCAAAAGTCATCTGGCAGATTTTTTATCTTGATGAAATTTTATTTGCCGCTTTATTGGGGATGATTTTGTTTATTTATACAGAAAAATTGTATGATTTTATGAAAAAACGCAATGGCGGTCACGCGCATTTCCCGTTTGAAAAAGTTGTGTTACCGGTTGCTGTATTAAGTGTCTTCAGTTTGTATTTTAGTTATTTTCCACTTTAAATTTATAAGGAGAACATATGATGAAAAAAATCGAAAATGTCAGAGAATTTGTTGAAAGAATAGATGCTTCCAAAAAAGTAAATCCTAAAGATTTATCTTCTGATCAGGATTTGACGATTGCAATTATGAATTTGATTTCTATTGAAGAGCATCTGGTATTTTCCGGTGCTAAAACCGGCAAAACAGCTTTTTATGATTTGATAGAAGAAATCCGCAATATGCGCAAAGAACTGATGTTAAAAGTTATTCCGGCTTACGAGGGGGAAGTCTGGTGTATTTCCAAGCATTTGCTGGCTTCTTCAATGCGGCTGATGGAAGTAGGCACCAAGCAGCAAAGTTTGAAACATCCGGAAGCTGCTTACAAACTTTTTAATCAGGCTTATGATTTATATTGCCTGTTTTGGGGATTGAATATGAATATGCTCAATGTTCAGGATGTAAAATGGTTGGAAGAAAAACAGGAAGATATTCGTAAGCTGTCAGAAAAACCGGATAAAATTGAAACGGAACAACCGACAGCAGAGAGTGAAACGCAAGGTAAACTTTCAAAGATGAAAAATTTTGTAAAAAAAGCTGTCGATTGTTGTATCGAGTAAAGGAGTAAAAAGTGAAGTCTGCAAATTTTTTATCTGTTTTTTCCGTTTTATGGAGCGTATCGGTTCTGGCCGCAGATATTAAGGAAAATAAAATTTATCATTTTTATCAGCCGTCCTGTCCGCATTGTCATGAGGCTATTGAATATATCAATAACCGCTATCCGAAAGTGGATATGGTTTTGGTTGATATAACACAAGGGAAGAAGAATTTTGATTTATTCTCGGCATGTGCCGGAAAATTTAAGCTGGGCAATCAAATCGGGACACCACTGTTTTGTATGGGGAATCATTACATTATGGGGTGGTCGGAAGAACAACAAAAACAATTTGACCAATATATTAAGGAATTTGAACAGTAACTGAGGGCCGGCTGTGTTTCCGGCCCCTTTTTTAATCAAATATGTAAAAAAAACAATATATTTTCAAATAAAAACATAGCCGGCAAACAACATCACCGAAACCAATGCTGCTTTGGTTGACACTATGGAAATCGGATTATTCAGTAGAGGATGCAATTTATGCACGTATGCGCGGAATCTGTATTTGAAACCGATGATTTGTCTGAAAATACAGCAGACAAGACGTTTCAAAATAAAAACCTGTAAAGGAAAGGCTAATGCAAAATTACTGATAAATGCTTTTATATAAACATCTTTATCGGTATTTTGCCAGCCGAATTTATGCAAAATGACAAAAGAACTCATGAGCGGTACCATAATTAACGCAATAAAAAAAGTTATAGTTATGCCTCTGACAGCTTCACTTTGGCAATTTTTAAGCAATTTGTGGGCGGCAAGGGCGGCCGCTTTCCCGACCAGAAGCAAAGCTAATGGAAATGCCAGCAGAAATTCTGCTGCCAGATTGTACCAGCCGCTGAACCAATGTTGACCTGACGTATGTAACAACATGTTGTATGAACTCATAATCAAAACCATAAATGCAGCCATAATAGCCGTGAATATGAAAGATTGCCAAAATGATTTGGGCATAAATAAACTCCTTTTAAATAAATTTAAACACAAAAAAACGTGTATTCTTCAACCGGACTTATATCTGTGAAAGAATACACGTTGTTACTAATATTTTAGCTCTGACTTTTTTAAAGTCAAATAAAATATATAAAACGACAAAATATTTGACAAAATATAAAATGTGTGATACAAAAGCTTAATTACGTATGGGGAGAAAACAGTGATGAATATTACCGAATATGCAGACAATCTGCAAAAGCAGCGGGGGGATATGAGCTTTGCTTTTTTGGCTGAACGTTGCCCGACATCAGAGGATGCTCCTTATCGGATTAAGCCGTGTTCTCCTGTTTTGCCGATAGAAAATTGTGTTATGGTTCTGGCCGGAACCGGAGGACCTGGAAACAATTTTCGCGGCTATAACGGCATATTGAAAGAAACTGATAATTTTGTCAAAAATAATGTTGATTTATCCGTCTCTCCCGTACGTGTCTGTGTTGCCATATGTAATTTTGGTCAGAAACATATTGATAAAAAGGCTCGTCAGGGTTTTTATTATGAAACTTTTTGGCCGCAGCATCTGGCCGAGATAAAGGAAAGTCTGCCGGAAAACTGTAAGGATGAAACATTTAATCCTTTGTATATTAAGGATATTTTTGAAAAGGCGGTTTTGCCGCGTATTATCTCGGAAAATGGAAGCCGTCTGCCGGCGGGGCAGGCTGTGCAAAATATTCGTCGTCTCAATATTGTGGCACATTGCCACGGCGCTTATGTAGCCTCTCAAATTGAAAAACTTATGGACGACAAAATGAATGAACTGGGATATCATCCCGAAGAACAGCTGAAAATAAAATCACAGTTACTGGTTTTGGCATATAATCCGGATTGTCCGAAATTTGTTTCAAAATTCCGTTTTATTTCAATTGAATCTTCGCAGGACCGGCATAATGAGTATTATGACTATTTTCGCGAATGGCTTTTGATGTCTCCGCATAAATTCGGCGTCTGTTTTATCCCCAGGTCATCAGGGCAGACACTGATGTGCGCGCGGGTTGATAACGGAACAAAACAGAAAAGACTGAAAGAAATTAATGATTTGTTCTTCAAACCAAGATATGATGCAAACGGCAAAAGAGAAAAACTGCTTGGCGAACATGATTTTCTGGGTTTTGAACCGGTGGAAAATATGAGTAAAGGTGCTCTGAAATTACAAAAATTTGCCAATAATATTCTGAAAAATGCCATAAAAAATTCGCAGCAGCAGACAAATGAAACATTTATTCCGTTACCGAATATTCAAAACCTGACAGCGGACAATTTGCGGCAACGTTATGAGTTTGCCCGGGCAGCTGTTATCGGCTATAAATTACAAAAGCAGTTGTTGTTTGAAGATAAAAGAAAAATAGACCAGTATGCAAATTGGCGTCGTTCAATGCCTGTCGTTCATCTGGATTAAATGAATACAAAAGAAGCGGAAGTATAAAAACTTCCGCTTCGTAATTTAAGTCTAGGCCGTTAAGACTTCCAGACATTCAAACATCACACGGATGTGGTGTTTGGTTCCGGAGGTTATCACACGGCACATTCCGGCTTCGGACATTGCTGAAAATTCATCAAAAGCCTCTGACCTGACAAGTTTCATCAACTTGTTTTGGGTCATAAACATGGCCATTTTGTCGCGATAATTGCCGGCCAGAACCTGTTGCAGTGCCAGAATAATACATCCTGAAACTTCATATAGTTCATAGATGATTTCTTTTGCACCCGACATTCCGGCATTCCATCCTTCACGGATATCATTAGCCCAGCCTGAACGATAGAGCTGTAACTGCCGGATTGTCATCTCAACGTCCTGTGAACACAATTCAAATTTTGCCATAAGCACTCTGGGTTTGTTTATAGAGGGTGTATCCTTTTATACGTCCCGTTCCCTCTTTAAAATGAAACAAAATTATGTATCTCAAGCAAAAGAAATTACGGAACAAATAAAATCCCCCGAAAACCGGTTTTAGGGACAAAATCTGACACAATAACATTCATAATACTTAAAATACATTTTTCATTATACCATATTTTTCTTTTATTGCAAGAAATTAAAAACCGTCCGAAAGAAACAGTATCTGTACAGAGGTTTATTTCCACGAGTTAATCCAGTTGTCAATTTCCTCCCGGGAGGTCATCATCTGATTTCCACCGTCAGAATCAAATAAAATTTCTTTTGTAGCGATAATTTTTGCACCTTTTGCAGCAGCAGTCATATCTTTAATAACTGTTCCGGGCCAGCCTGCATTCGTCATATACAATACGACTTCTTTATTGCTCAAATCGGTATTGGTAAAAAAGGTCAAAACAGCAGGAGCCATAGTGTACCACCAGGTCGGCGTACCGATTATCACGCGCTCATAGGAAGCAATATTTACATTCAACGGTTTGATTTCCGGTTTAAAACCGGCGTCTACTTCCTTTTTTCCCTGAGCCGAAACATCTTTCATTTCTCCGAGATAAGGTGTAACCGTTTCAATCCGTGCCAAATCGGCTTTTGTTGCTTGTGCAACATGTTCGGCAATTTTTTGTGTGTTGCCGCTGTGTGAAAAATAAACGACCAAAGTTTTTTTAGGTGTCATCAGAATTTCCTCCGCTTGTGCGTTAAAATTGATTAAAAAGGTTAAGTTAATAATAAATGCGATAAAAAGTTTTTTCATATTGATTCCTCATTTATGATGAGATTTATTGAATTTCTCCCAAAAACGGACAGCTTTATTTGTCCACCCGTCGGCAGATGTACCGGTACCGAGACCAAATCCGTGTCCCAAATCGGGATAGAGATGAAATTTTGTTTCGACGCCCATTTTATTCAGACGTTCGGCTTGTTTTTTCATACCGTCCGGATTAGCGATACCGTCATATTCGCCGACAGCCATAAATATCGGTGAAGTATGTGGCGTGTAGTCGCTGTGACCGGTATAATTTACAACAGCCATTGCCGGTTTAGGCAGTACCGTCCCGCCAAATGCTTCTGTACCGTAAGTGGCGAGATAAGCGGCCATTCGGGCACCGGCAGAATCTCCCCAGACGGCATAGTTGTCTGTTGCAACCTCAAATTCTTGAGCATGGGCAAAAATGTATGTCAAAGCCTGTACCAAATCTGCCATAGCCATATTTACCGAGCCGCTGCGGTATTTTAAAACAAACGCGTTATAACCTTTTTCGCTTAAATCAAGAGCAATCGGAAAACCGCTGTGCAGACTGCCGACATAAACGAAGCCGCCGCCCGGACAAATCAGCGTAAACGGTGCATTCGTCCTGCCTTTGAAAAAGAACAAACCTGTATGTTTTTGCCGAATATCGTCATAAGGATAAATGTTATAAAATGTCTGATGCGAACGCAGATAATTCAAACCATTTAAAATATCATCTGTACGCAGTTCGCTGAGCCATGGCAAAATCTGTCCGATATGCTTGATTTTTATATTCGGATTGTTGCGTTCCAGATTGTCCCACGGTAATATTTTCTCAGCATAACCGGAGAATTCCGGTGTCGCCAGAATATCCTGAATGGTAGAATTCTCGTCAAACATTTGTTTTACCTCATCTGCTTTTGCCACCGCTGATAAAAGGAGCATAACTGCTCCGAGCCAGAAGCCTGCCGTTTTCATTTCTTTACAACCTGATGTCCGCCAAAGACTATAAAATCCATTCTGTCGAGATGAGCATCAATATCGGATTTTTCCCGAGGCAGGCCATAAGCATGACTGAATCCCATACAACCTAAACCAAGTGCGGAGATTTCCGTATTTCCTAATTTTCTGAATTTCATTGTTTTATCTCCTTAATCCGGCAGTGTTATATTCAGATATGTTTTTTGTTGTTCTTCAAACGGCGGGTTAAAATAGCGATGTTCTTTGTCAAGATGACGGATTGTTTCCATTTCATCATCGGTCAGTTCCCAGTCGAATACATCAATATTTTCTTTGATATAATCCGGATTAGAGGCACCCGGAACAACTGAAAATCCTTCCTGAATATGCCAGCGGATAATAATCTGAGCTGCGGATTTTCCTTTTTATTTTGCCAGTTGATTAAGAACAGAGTCATTTAAGACGGCACCATGACTCTCACGGCCGCCAAGCGGGAACCAGTTTTCCTGAACAATGTGATGTTCTTTTAACTTTTGTTGCCAGTGTTTGCGTTGGGCATGCGGATGGCATTCCAGCTGCATAATCTGTGGTTTTACTTTGCTCCAGACCATAAAGTCATCAAAAATTTCTTCCACTTTATCAAAGTTGGAAATACCGATAGCACGGACTTTACCGTCTTTTTGTGCCTGTATTATGTCTTCCCATGCTTTTTTGTATTCGCCTACCGGCTGGTGCAGATAAATAAGGTCAAGATAATCCAAACCCAGACGGTTCAAAACTTTATCCAATGCTTCGGCTGCATTCGGATATTCTGTCGGCCAGATTTTGGATGTCACCCAGATTTCTTCTCTCGGAATACCACTGTCTTTAATGGCTCGGCCGACACTGCGTTCATTTAAGTACGCATGAGCCGTATCAATATGACGATAACCGTTTTTAAGAGCAGTCAGGACAGCCTGATAAGCCTCATCACCATCAGCAAGTTTATATGTTCCGAGACCGAATTGCGGCATTTGCACGCCATTATTCAAGACCAGAGTTGGTACTTTGTTTTCGGCAGCATGGCTGAGCTGGGCAGCAAATAAAATAGTTGTAAAGGCAAGTAAAAATTTCTTCATAATACACTCCTATTTAATCAAATATTTTTCCAATATCAGCGGCATTTGTACTGCAAAAAACTGGTCTATCCAGTTCTTTGGTTCAAATTCGCCGTCCGACATACACCAGCAGGTCATCATACCATAAAGTTCGGATATAATCAGGTGTGTCAGTAATTCTACCGGTGTATTTTCGGCCAGTTCTTTGTTTTGAACGGCTTGACAGAGGATATCGTGCAGCATGTTTACATCAAATTGCCATTTGGCATTATCCATATTTTCCGGAGCTTTAGCCGGATCAAGCACGCCTTTAAGCCATTCTCGGCAAAGATTGATACCGTAACGTTCCACTTCGGTCATAAACTGCACAAAATAAAATTGCAGACGGTCAATAATATTTTTATCGTTCATCTTAGTCATTTGTGTTTTAATCCGACCGAAAAGCGGCCGGCATATTTCAAAAACAACATCTTCTTTATGCTTGAAATAAACATAAAATGTTCCTTTGGCACAACCGGCGGCAGAGGTGATATCTTCTACATTTAAAGCATCAAAACCTTTTTGTTCAATCAACCGGAGAGTGGTATCAATAAGATTTTGTTTAGTCATTAAGGCATTTTCTTGTCGTTTGTTCATATAATAATCTCCTTATGCATGATTTAATCGTATCATTCAATGACTAAAAGTCAATGACTGATAGTACAAATTTTAACAAAAATATGAGTTTAAGGACCGACAGGGCAGGAATAAATTGAAATTAACTCCATAAAAAACTTTACTATACAATAAAATATGCTATACTGAAAATAATATAAAAGTTATTATGTCTATTTTTGTGTGTCCAACTTATCTCTTTGATAAAATATTAGAGAGAACATACATTTATAGACACAGAATGTTTCATTTTTAATTTTTTTTAACATGGAAAAGAAAGTTGGTCGAATTGATTTGGGTGGAATCACTGTAAAAGTTGTGGAAGGTGATGTGACTTGCCAGCGGGCAAATTGTATCGTGGTACCGGAATTTTGTAATTGTGCTTCTTTGGGCGGTGTCGGTGGTGCTTGTGCATCGCGCGGTCTGTCTCAGGGCATGAAAGCATATGATAAGCGTGCCAACACTAAACCGTTTGCGTTTGGTGATGTATTATTGACCGATGGCGGCCGCAACAACATTCTGCTGGGTCATGTGGTTACGGTAGATGCTCCGGAAGATAAACAATTCGAAGTTGTCTATAAGGCAATGTTCGAAATTCTGGGGGAGTGCAACCAGAAACCTGTATTTCCATGCCGTCGCATTGCCGTTCCGGAATTAGGAACCGGTATCATCGGCAGCCTGACACAGGAACAGAGTGCCCGTGCCATTATTGGCGCAGTTGACGCTTTCTCCCGTTTCTGCGGGGCTACAAGTATTGAGGAGGTTGTGCTTTGCGTATATAACGCTTCAACAGCGCCTGCTGAAAAGGTGCTGGAAGAGGGTTCGTATCGCGACTTCAAGCCGGAAACCGGACAAAAGCCTTTTGATCCGGAAGCATGGCTTCAGGCAATGTGTGGTTCTATCTGAACGCAAAAGGAGCAATGTGTATACATTGCTCCTTTTGCGTAGTGTTAAGAATAATATTTTGCTTTTTCTGTCAAAAAATAGGTTGTAAAAATATCATTTATATTATAAGTTCTAGATAAAATATATTTTAATTATCAGGATTTTTTAATAGAAGGCCAACATGAAAAAAAGTAAAATTCAAGTTATCAGATTTATCGTTCAAATCTTTTTTATGATAAGTATGATTTTAGCCCTGACCCCTGGTTATGGCATGGTCGGTAAATGGCTTTTTATAACCATATTATTTATCGGTGTTTTCTTTTGCGGCTGGGTATGTCCGTTTGGCTCCATTCAGGATTGGTTAAATAAGTCAGCTCAAAAATTGCATTTTCCACAATACCAAATTCCGGTTAAATTCCAAAAATATCTGCAACTTTTACGTTATTTTATTTATGTATTAGGAACATTAGGTATCTCTTATGCTGTTATCAATGCTCGTTCTTCATTTAACCACAAGCTGTTTACCAACAGTTTAACATTAGGCGCGGGCATATTTCTGGCAATATTTCTACTGGCATCATTATTTATCAAAAGACCATTTTGCAATTATTTTTGTGCCAAAGGCGCCAGTTATGGAATACTAAGCGTTCTTCGTATTTTTGGTATAAAAAGAGATAAGGACAAATGTATTCATTGTAAATTATGTAATAAAAACTGTCCGATGAATATTCAAGTTGAAAGCACGGATTTTGTCCGCCACCCCAACTGCATCAACTGTATGACCTGTGTCAGCGTTTGCCCTAAAAAGTGCATTAAATATAAATTAAAATAACACAGCAGACAAAACGCTTTATTTCTCGATATTTGAATTTGACAAAGAATGTAAATTCAGCCAAACTTCTTTGGAAACAGTCTGAGGTTTGCTGCAAGACTGAGAAGAATTTGCGTTTTTATCTGATTTTTCCGAATGTTGTTTTTCTTTTAACTTTGCCCGTATTTCCGATAATTTGTCACTGATATCCGCATTACCGCCGGATACGGGAGTATTTTCTTCAATCTTTTTATCGTAAAAGCTTTTATATGCGTAACGACTGATTTTTTGGGGAGTTGTCTGCTTCTGTGTTATGCCCCATTGATTTTCCAAATGTCGGTTGAGGTCAACATTAACGGCCGGATATCTGTCTTTGACACCATAGATTATATCACAAAACTCTTGATGAAAATTATGACTTTTTATAGCCTCTTTTGATAAGATGTCGACAATTTCCTGAGCGTGTTCGGGATTTTTTTCTAATAATGTATATGTAATTTCCTGCAGGGATTTGAATTCATTATCATTCGTCGTTAATAAAGGAAATTCTCTTTTATATGTATTCTCACAAGGCTGACAATATCCTGTTGTCCGGTTATTTTCAAATTTCTGTATAATATGCTGCAGAGTATCCAAATCATGAGATTGCAAATAATCAGTAATCATTTTATCAATTTGATGATGCTCGTTATTGATAACTTTTCTTCTGTCAATCATCACCAGCGGAATATCAAATTGCGAAGCCGCATTTAATGTTTCTATATAAGATTGTGAAGTTTTATATTCAGAAGTTTCCGGATTATCAACAACATAAATCATATAACTGGGTTGTTTCCGCCGGCCGAAACGGTCAAATCTGTCCCA
>JAUNIW010000022.1 GCA_030523245.1 Pseudomonadota bacterium | reverse complement strand
AATCGTACCGATGTTGCAGTGCGGTTTGCTGCGTTCAAATTTTTCTTTTGCCATTGTTTGTTATCCTGTTTTTTTCAAATGTTAAAGACGAAAATCAATATTAAGGAAATTGGAGCGGGTGAGGGGAATCGAACCCCCGTAGTAAGCTTGGAAGGCTTCTGCTCTACCATTGAGCTACACCCGCTTGAGCTTAATATTGAAATCAAAAACCCCAAGTGATTATCAGTGGTGGAGGGGGATGGATTCGAACCATCGTAGACGAAAGTCGACGGATTTACAGTCCGTTGCATTTGACCGCTCTGCCACCCCTCCGTTAAACCATCTCGGGGCCGTTAAAGACAAATCGTTTCTGATTTCTCTACACGCTATAATCAATATTTTTTGCCGAATGTCAATCTTTTTTTTATGTTTTGTTAAAATATCTGTGTTAGTCTTTTCTAAATATTTGAAAAGGATATAAAATAATGCTGTCGATAACGGAACGTTCCAATAAAAAAACAATGAATATAGATATGGAAGACGGTGAGCAGATTGCCCGCCTTATTAACAATGAGGATAAAAAAGTTGCACGGGCAATTGCCGAAATTTTGCCGCAAATCGGCAAGGCGGTAGACCGTATAGCCGATTCTTTGCGAAAAGGCGGTCGTATGGCGTATTTTGGCAGCGGGACAAGCGGACGTCTGGGGATTTTGGATGCTTCGGAAATGCAGTCGACTTTCGGTATTCCGCCTGAAATGATACAGGCCTATATTTCCGGAGGGACAAAAGCGATTCGCCATGCTGTGGAAAATGCCGAAGACAGTGTCCGTCTGGCTGCTGCCGACTTGAAAAAGTTTAATCCTGCGGCCGGTGACGTTGTTGTGGTTATTTCTGCCAGCGGTAATCCTTTGTATGGCGTAAAAGTTTTGGAACTGGCACGGAAAAAAGGCTGTCTGACCATAGGTATTACTTCTAATCCGGCGGCTAAAATGAGTGCTTATGCCGATATTGTGCTTAATCCTGTTGTCGGACCGGAAGCCGTAACTGGTTCGTCGCGTATGAAATCCGGTACGGCCCAGAAAATGATTTTAAATATGTTATCTACGGGAGCTATGATAAAATTAGGCAAAACCTATCATAACTATATGATAGATTTGGAAATAAGCAATCTTAAACTGCGGCAGCGGGCTTTGCGTTTTGTTCGCGAAATTACCGGTGTCGATGCCGCAACGGCCGAAACGGCTTTAACGGCAGCCGGAAATGTTAAAACAGCTTGTGTTATGCTGAAACGGAACTGCTCGGCGGAACAGGCCGAAAAAATGCTGGCCGCCGTCGGCGGTGTTTTGCGGCGGGTTATCGGTTAAGTTAAATTTCCGTCCGAGCCAAAGTCAGAGCATAAATTTTCCTGACACCGGCTTTTTTCAGAACGTGAGCGCATTCATTGAGGGTAGAACCTGTCGTTTCCACGTCATCAATCAGTACCACGTTTTTCCCTTTCAGATTCTGCGGAAATCTGACCGCAAATGCTTTTTTGAGATTATGACGCCGTGCATTACCGGACAGCTGTACTTGCGGAATGGTATTCTGCCGGCGGATAAGAGACATATAATCTGCGGCAATGTCTGACTTTTGAGCCAGATACTTTACCAGCAAAGCCGACTGGTTATAACGTCGGTGCAAAAGTCTCATCCGGTGCAGCGGAACGGGAATCAGCAAATCAGGCTTTTCTTCCCAAATATCATGTCCGGCCGTAAAAAGCAGATTAGCTAAAGTCTCTGCCGAAGCCGTTTTATCCCGAAACTTAAAATCAAGAATAATGTTTTTCGATTCGTCATTATAAACAAAAGCCGAACGTTGCAGCGTAAAAAGAGGTCGCTTTTGTTTTAAACACTGACCGCAGAGCTGCTTTTTACCGGATTTCAATCCGGATTCGTTCAGAAACGGTCTGCCGCAGCGGGCGCAGTAAGGTGCGCTGATAAATTGAATTTGATTAAAACAGTCACTGCATAAGCCGTTATGTTCATTTAAAATTTTTCCGCACTTAATGCAGCGTGGCGGCAAAATCAGGTTAATCAGCGCGTTTAACCAGAACATTTCAGAGTTCCAGTTCTTGCAAAGCCGAATGAATCTGATCCATATTATCAACCACAATCATTCCGGAATCTCTCATCAGACGTTTTTTATCCTGCACGGTAATTCGTCCGCGTGTGATGATATCACCGGCATATCCCATATTGTGTCCCAGCGGCAGAGTCTCGCCGGCTACAAATGCAATAATCGGTTTTTTGCGCTGTAAACCGCGGTAATATTCGGCAGCCATTTGTTCATATAAACTGTCAGATTTGCCGACCAGTACAATAACTTTTGTTTCATCATCTTCATGAAACAAACGGATAATTTCGCGATAATCCGTGCCGACAATCATGTCATCGCCGATACCGATAACCGTTGACTGGCCGAGCCGAGCCTGATTTGTTTCTATGACGGCTTCGTATGTCAGCGTGGAAGCGCGTGAAATTATACCGACACAGCCTTTTTTATGAATGTTTTCGGGAAAAATTCCGAGTCTTGCTTCTTCGGGAGTAATCAATCCCGGTGTGTCGGGACCGATAAGCGTTGTTTTAGAACCGTTCAGCATGGCTTTAATTTCCAGCATATCATGTAAAGGGACGCCGTCGGCAATAGAAACGGCCAGAGGTATTTCAGCCTCAATAGCTTCCCTGACGGCATTTTTGAGGGATGTTGCCGGAACAAACATAACGGTTGCGTCAATATCCGTGGCCTGCTTGGCTTCGGTAATGGTATGGAAAACGGGAACCCCCAAATGCTCGCGGCCGTTAAATCTGGGAGATATGCCGGCTACCACGTTTGTGCCGTAATCAATGGAACGGCGGACATGGAAAGAAGCTTGTGTACCGGTTATGCCTTGTACCAAAACGCGTGTATTTTTATTGGCAAAAATAGACATCAGTCGTTAATCTCCATTTGCTTTAACAACGTATCAATAGCTGCATTTATATTATCGGCGAAAATAACCGGCAGATTCGACTGAGCCAGAATATTTTTGGCTTCGTCTTTGTTGGTTCCTTCCAATCGCAGCACTATCGGCATGTTCAGCCCGACCTCTTGCGTGGCGGCTAAAATACCGTCGGCAATCAGGTTGCAGCGTAAAAACCCGCCTAACACATTGATTAAAATTCCTTCTACACGGGGATTAGTCATAATAATTTTAATTCCTTCGGCAATTTTATCTTTATCCACGCCGCCTTTGACATTTAGAAAACATGCCGTATTTCCGCCCTTGGCTTTAATCAAATCCATGGCTTCCAGCGCCAGACCGTCACCATTGACAATGCAGCCGATATTACCGTCAAATTCATTATAGGGAAAACCGAATTTTTGAGCGCGCTGCATCCGGATATTTTCTTCATAATCGTCCTGCAGGCGCAAAACTTCAGGATGACGGAACAGGGCGTTGTCATCAAAGTTGATTTTGGCGTCAAGTGCAATCAGGGTTTTATCCCGCTGAATTCCAACCGGATTTATTTCAATCATCTGGGCATCAAGTTTCATAAAAGTATGATAAAGGTTGGTCAGAAAACCGCGAAAGTTAGGCAGATAACTTTTATCCAGTGTCAGAAAATCCAGTATTTTAAAAATTTGCGCTTCACTGAATTCTTCGCCGTATTTCAAGTTAATGCGCAGAATTTTACTTTCGTCTGTCGTGGCAATTTTTATAATATCCTGATTGATTATCTCTGAAATTAACAGTGTTACGGCCGGCAGTGTGCTGTCTATAACCATACCGGCATAAAAAACGTTTTTGACTTTTTTAAATGCTTCGACATAAATTTTGCTGACCAGTCTTCCTTTAGGGCCGGTTTGTTCCGTAACCAGAGTATTATTCAGCATTTGCGCGCTTTCGTAGGCAATATTTGAAATCTGGGTAATCTGCCGGATGCCGCCTTTGTGTCCGGCTTCGTGTTCAATAAAATGTCCGGAAGCTCTGGCGCCGGATTGAATTTGAGCTTTAAGCATCCAAGGACCGCGCGCCGTTAGACCAAGGGCAACGCGTTTAGCTTCATTCGGCGTATAAGCAATTCCGCCCGCCGGAATAAAAATTCCGTTTTCAGCTAAAATTTTCTTTGCTTGGTACTCATGAATGTTCATACTCGGACCTTTATCGGGCAGCTGCAGCGTACTGTCTGATTTTTTCAACCATGGACAACATTCCGTTACGGCGGCTCGGTGTTAAATTTTCTTCTAATCCGAGTTTAACAAAAATTTTTGTAACATCAATCTTTTTTATTTCATCTGCACTTTTATTATTATAAATGAGTAAAATAATAGCAATTATACCTTTTACCAGAATAGCATCACTGTCACCGTAAAAATGAAACACACCGTCTTTAATTTTCGGTACAAGCCAGACTTGTGACTGACAACCGTTGACTTTCCATTCATCGGTTTTGAATTTTTCATCCAAGGGTTCAAGTTTATGACCGAGATCAATGACATACTGATACTTTTCTTCCCAGCCGTCTAAAAAAGAAAAATTGTCAACAAGTTCATCAACAGTCATTAAAGCAACTCCAGCATTTCTTTGGCTTCATCGGTCATTCGTTCGGGAGTCCAGACTGGTTCCCAGACAATTTTAACCTCGATTTTGCCGGTACCGGAAACTTCGGCCACGGCATTGGCAACTTGTTGGGGCAGTTCTCCGGCAATCGGACAGGTTGGCGCGGTAACGGTCATTTCAATATAAATATTGCCGTCATCTTGTTGGTCGATTTTATAAATCAGCCCCATATCATAAACATTGAGCGGAATTTCCGGATCGGAAACGGTGCGGATTTTTTCGACAATATCAAACATTTTAGCCTTTTCCGTACCGTCCGGAAGCGGTGTTCCGGCATAGGCAATATATTCGGGCAGATCAGCCGTATCGGGCGTTTTATCAACGCTCATTGCTTGCAGCAGCCGGCTCTCGGTTGCACCAATCAGTGTATCGCTTTCGCAAAGATTTTCTTTTTTTATATTATCAGACATCAGTTTTCCCGAAAAAATTTTTCAGCCTTGATAAGAGCATTAAACAACGCGTCAACATCTTCTCTGGTCGTGTATAAACCGAGAGAAGCTCTGGCCAGTGAAGTATATCCCATACGGTTGACAATAGGCTGGGCGCAATGGTGTCCTGTCCGGATGGCAATATTTTCCTTATTTAAAACAAAGGCCAAATCCTGAGGATGAATATCGCGGATGGCAAAACAGAAAACGCCGCCTTTTTCTTTAGCCGTACCGACAATTTTTAAATCGGGAACTTCCTGCAGTTTTTGTGTGGTATAGGCAACGAGTTCTTGTTCATGAGCTTCTATGTTGTTCAGGCCGAGGTTCATCATATATTTCAACCCTTCGGCCATACCGATGGCTTGCACCGAAGCCGGTGTTCCGGCCTCAAAACGTGCCGGAATATCAGCAAAAGTTGTTTTTTCATACGTTACGTTATCAACCATATCGCCGCCAAACTGGTAAGGAGGCATATTCTGTAGTATTTCGGCTTTGCCGTAAAGAGCGCCGACCCCGCTCGGGCCATATGTTTTATGAGCGGAAAAAGCTAAAAAGTCGCAGTCAATATCCTGCACGTCTATGTGATGATGAACGGCAAACTGGCAGGCATCGACCAAAACTTTGGCACCGGCATTGTGAGCGGCCGTTGTTATTTTTTTGAGCGGAAACATTGTCCCCAAAACATTTGACATAGCCGTAACGGCAACAATTTTTGTTTTGTCGGATAAATATTTCAAAAATTCGTCTTCTCTGAATTCTCCGTTGTTCGTAACCGGAAAAACAACCAGTTTGGCACCTGTTACGGCGCAGATATGCTGCCAAGGCACGAGATTGGCATGATGTTCGGCTTGGGAGATTAAAACTTCGTCACCTTTTTTGAGATTTTGCCCGCCCCAGGACGCAGCGGTCAGATTGATGGCTTCCGTGGCATTACGGGTAAAGATGATTTCACGGGCGTGTTTGGCATTGATAAACTTCTGTACCGTCTGGCGCGCCAGTTCATATTCCGTTGTCATCTGTTCGGAAATGGTGTAACTGCCGCGGTGAGGATTGGCATATATTGTTTGATATACAAACATCATCTTATCCAGAACCTGCTGTGGTTTCTGGGCAGAAGCCGAAGTGTCCAGATAGACGAAAGGACGACCGTTAACCGGTTTGTTCAGCAGCGGAAAATCTTTTCTGATTGTATAGACATCATACATTGAAAATACCTCATATATCAATTTTATCTCATATTTAGCTTGCAAAAATAAAATTTTCAAGACTAATATTTTATATGTGACTATGTTGTCTGTCTGAAGTAAAAGCACCGAAAGCGCAAAATATTTAAAATTTAGTTATTTTCCTGTTGACAGCCGCAAAAACTTATGTATATTACAAGCCAATGTTTTATGTTTAAAATAAAATTAGGTGAAAAATATGTACGCAGTAATAAAAACAGGCGGAAAACAGTATAATGTAACAACAGGAGATGTTGTTAAACTGGAAAAAATCGCCGGTGAAGAAGGTAAAGAGGTTGTTTTTAACGAAGTTTTGGCTTTGGGTGAAAAAGTCGGTACACCGTTAGTTGCCGGCGCCAGTGTTAAAGCTGTTGTTCTGAAACAGGCTAAAGACGCAAAAGTTATCGTTTTCAAAAAGAAAAGAAGACATAATTATCGTCGTAAAAATGGTCACAGACAAAATATTACATTAGTGAAAATCACTGATGTATGTGAAAAGTAATTTAGGGAGATAACATTATGGCACATAAAAAATCTGGCGGTAGTTCAGCAAACGGTCGTGACTCCGAGGGACGCCGTTTAGGTGTTAAAAAGTTTGGTGGTGAAGCTGTTATCCCTGGCAATATTATCATTCGTCAGCGCGGAACAAAATATCATCCGGGACAGAATGTCGGCCTCGGCAAAGATCACACCATTTTTGCAACATCTGAAGGCAAAGTTGAGTTCAAGACCAAAGCAGATGACAAAGTTTATGTTTCTGTTGTTGCTGAATAATTTTGCTGCAAAAGTGAATTAGGGGCGTTATGCCCCTTTATTTTTTATTTAAGGGAGTTTATCTAACCTTAAACAAAAAGGATAAAACAATGAAATTTCTGGATCAGGCCAAAATATATATCAAAGCCGGCGACGGCGGTAAAGGTTGTGTCGCGTTCCGTCGTGAAAAGTTTATCGTGTTCGGCGGACCTAACGGCGGTGACGTCGGTGACGGCGGAAGTGTTTATTTTGAAGCGGTGGAAAATCTGAATACCTTGATAGATTTCCGCTATCAGCAGCATTTTAAAGCACAAAAAGGTCAGCAGGGTATGGGGTCGGAAATGACCGGTTACAAAGGCGAAGACCTGATTATAAAAGTTCCGGTCGGAACAGAAATTGTGGCTGATGACGGTGAAACGGTTATTGCGGATATGGTTAAACCCGGAGAGCGTTTTTTAATTGCCCGTGGTGGTAAAGGCGGTTTGGGGAATACGCGTTTTAAAAGTTCGACCAATCAGGCACCGCGTTATGCCGGTCCGGGAACACCGGGCGAAGAAATATGGGTTTGGCTGCGGTTGAAAATTATTGCCGATGTCGGGTTAATCGGTTTGCCAAATGCCGGAAAGTCGACATTTTTATCCGCCGTAACTTCGGCACGGCCTAAAATTGCCTCTTATCCGTTTACGACGCTGCATCCGCATTTGGGGGTGGCCTGGGCAAATGGTAAGGAACTTGTTCTGGCCGATATTCCGGGGCTGATTGAAGGGGCGCACGAAGGTGTCGGTCTGGGTGACAGATTTTTAAAACATGTTGAGCGTTGTTCGGTGTTTTTACATCTGCTGGACGGGACATCTGAAGATGTTGCCGCAGATTATCTGACGATTCGGAAGGAATTGGAATTATATAACGATAAATTGAAAAACAAAGCGGAAGTCGTTGCGCTGAATAAATGTGATGCCCTGACCGAAGATGAAATAAAAGAAAAAGTTGCCGCCTTGCAAAAGGTTACGGACAATAAAGTTTTTGCCATTTCTGCCGTGGCAGGAAAAGGTTTGGAAAAATGTCTGTCTGCAGTTGACGGTTATGTTACCCGCAACCGCAGAACGACAGAACAGCATACGGCCGAAGATTCGCCGTCGGCAAAACAAGATAAACCGTGGTCACCACTGGACTGAGATAAGGAGTAAAATCGTGGCACCAAAAGAAAATACAAAGATATTGGATATTATCACCAAGACTTTAGATGATATGAAGGCCGAAGATGTTTCGGTTATTGATTTGGCCGGAAAAACCTCAATAGCCGGTTACATGGTTGTAGCCAGCGGTACCTCAAACCGTCATGTGGCATCTATTGCACAAAAAATTGAAGAAGCACTGAAAGCTGCCGGCTGCCGCTGTTCGGTAGAAGGCGAAAACAAAGCCGACTGGGTTTTAATTGATGCCTTTGACGTTATTGTTCATATTTTCCGTCCGGAAGTTCGGGATTTTTATAATCTGGAAAAAATGTGGACTTCTGCTGCAAATCTGCGCTCGGAATAAATTTAAAAAAATTCTGCCTGCGGAATAGATAAGAAAATGAAAGCATGGATTATAGCTATCGGCAAGTGTAAACATAATTCACCCGAAGCGGCAATAATAGCCGAATATGTCAAACGTTCGGGCTGGGATATCGTCATTAAAGAAAAAGATAATTCAACACAGGAAGAAGAAGCTGCTTTTTTACAAAATTCAATTCCGCACGGCGCAAAAGTTATCGTTTTGGACGAACGGGGCGTAAATATTTCCAGTATGGAATTGGCGGCAAAGGTTGAATATTGGATTATTGACGGTTGTTCTGAAATCTGTTTTTTAATCGGCGGTGCCGACGGGCATTTACCCTCTACGCGCGCCAAAGCAGATTTACTGCTGTCATTTGGAAAACTGACTTTGCCGCATATGCTTATGCGGGCTGTGTTGAGTGAACAGATTTATCGTATGCAGACAATTATAAATCATCATCCGTATCATCGACAGTAAAATCATATCCCATAATTTCCGATACGACATCATAATCAAAGCCGGCGCGGATAAGGGCGGCCATATCTTTTTGCCGGCAGGCTTTGCGCTGTTCTTCATCCGGTCGGAAAGGTCCTATTTTTTTTCTTTTTGCCAGCGCCAGAACCATATTTTCAGGGTCATAGCCGAATTCGTCAAGCATTTCCTCGATTTTTGCATCAGCCACACCTTTTTCCCGCAATTTGTTTTGGATATAACGAGCCGGTTTCCCCGCGGAAAGATAATGGCGTACTTTTATCTCTGTAAAGCGTTTATCATCCAGATAATGCAGTTTTTCAAAATCAGTCAGGATATTTTCAATCCACTGATAGGCTTCATGTTTGTCAAAATCAGGATTTTCCAAGGCATATCTGTTGACGCGTTTTTGTAAAACCGAACGAAGATTTTCAACAGAAGATTCAAACCGTTTCAAATAATAAAGGCCGATATTTTTCAGACGTTGCGGTGTAATTTTTTTGGCTGGTTTACGGCGGCGCGGTTGTTCCGTTTCGGGATTATTTTCGTAAATCACTTGAAATATCTCCTTTTTTGCTCTAAGTCTAAGACTAACATAATATTTTTAATATAAAGAGGTTTTTAAAAGATGAACAGCGATAAATGTGTTTCATTTAATTTGGATAACAATGCTTTTCGCGGCCGTATTGTGCGTTTGGATAATGTTTTGGCCGAAGTTTTTTCGCATCACAAGTATCCTGAAAATGTCGGTGCAGCAGTGGCAGAAACTTCTGCTTTGGCTGTGTTGTTAGCCAGCCTGATGAAATTTGACGGTTTATTTACGCTGCAGATTCAGGGAGATGGCCCGATTTCCGATTTGGTGACGGATGTGACGTCCGTGGGCAGAGTTCGTTCCACAGCGAGATATGATGAACAAAAAATGAAAGCGGCACAGGCTTTGCGAAAAACAGAAGGCGAACTGGAAGCGACACCTTTCTGGCTGGGAAAAGGTAAGTTGATTTTTACCATAGATCAGGGAAAAGAAACAAGTTTGTATCAGGGAGTTGTTGATTTACAGGGAAAAACACTGGAAGAATGTGCATTGCGCTATTTCAAATATTCCGAGCAAATCGACACCTGGCTGCATTTGTACCTGCGCAAAAAAGAAAACAGCTGGCAGGCCGCCGGTATTTTGATTCAGAAAATGCCGTCAGCCGGCGGGACGGAAAGCGCGGAAACGGAAGAAACACTGACCGAAAAATGGAATGAAAATAAAATATTGCTGGACAGTTTGACGCCGGAAGAAATTTTTTCGGCAGATTTATCGGATAACGATATTTTATACCGTCTTTTCCATGAACATCAGGTAAGGGTTGTTAAGACAAACGAATATTATTTTGGTTGCCGCTGCAGCAGGGAAAAACTACTGGCTACACTGAGTGCTATGGGAGAAGATGATATAAATGCCATGGTCGAAAACGGTAAGATTACGGCAACCTGTAATTTCTGCGGACAGGTTTATTCCTTTGACAAAGGAGAACTTTTAAAACATTGATGTCGTTTTTAAATATATCTTAAACATTACCCTGTAAGTTAGGCTTAAATATAAGGTTTAACTTATGGGGTAAATACTATGAAAAGTTTTTTTAAAATACTTTGTGCCGTTTCTTTTGCCGGTATTCTGAATGCTTGTTCTTCAATGAATAATGATGAAGCAGCGCCTGAAAAATACAGTGATTTGCATTTTGACAATAAGAAACCGATTGAACTTAATGTCAAAAAAATTGATGTAAAGGTGGAATTTACGCCGTCATTTACACGCCCGAATGTTGAACATTTATTCCCGATTTCCATAGAAAAGACAGCTAAAACTTGGGCTGATGAGCGTTTGGAAGCTGTTGATTTTGCTTCTGACCGTGTCGCAGAATTTATTATAAAAGACGCCAGTGTGACCGAAAAAGAAGAAGTTTCGGGACAGCTTTTGCAAAAAGATCGTTTGAAATACCATGCCAATCTGAATGTTTTGTTGCGCGTTGTTGACAATAAATCATCGGCACAGACTTCCGTTGAAGCTTATCGTGAATTGAGTATGCCGATAGACACCAATATTGAAGACAAAGAAAAATATTGGAACGAAATGGTTGTAAAATTGTTTAACGCTTTTGATGAACACATGGAAATGAATATTCACAAATATCTGAATATGTATATCAAAGGCAATACATCTATTACAGAATACTAATCAGCACAAGCAGGCTGAAATATCTTTGGAAGAACTCAGGTTAAGCACAGGCAGCTTAATATTGAGTTCTTTTCCTTTTGTCGTAACGGCTTTACAATAACCGTAAATTACGGCGGAAATACCGTCAAGCTGAGCCGTTTCTTCATATTCAAAACACTCACCCGGTTCCAAATCCGGCAGTTCGCCGTTAAAACCGAAGCTCGGTAAATGCCGGCTGTTTCCTTTGGCGTCGGTAATGCAGACATCTTTTGCCATCAGGCGGATGCGTTCGTCCGAATTATTTTCAATACGCAAGACATATCCCCATAGTTCCTGACGGGATTCATTTTTTTCCAGCAGTTCCTGACAGGCGGAAACAACAATATCACCTGTTTGCATTGTCGAATAATCAAAATTGTTTAACATAAATAATCCCTCCGAACTATGGATTAAGGATTCATTAACCTTTAAAAAAGTTCAAGAGGGATTATTAAAAATACCGGACTTATACACATAAAAATTTATTTTGTGCGTCCGTACTTATCTTCAAAACGAACAATATCGTTTTCATCAAGATTTTTGCCGACCTGAACTTCGATAAATTCCATCGGTTCGGCAGTCGTGTTTTGGATTCGGTGCTTTGTTTCAACGGGAATATAGACGGATTCGCCTGCATTTTTAATCAGAATATCCTCACCGAGGGTAACGGTAGCCGTGCCGCGGACAATGTTCCAATACTCGGCCCGGCCGTGATGCAGCTGCAAAGATAAAATACCTTCCGGAGCAACGGTAATATGTTTGACGCAATAACCATCGCCGCAGTCGATTACTTCCCACGTTCCCCATGGCCGCTGGTCATGCTGTCCGCGTTTATAGGTGTTTGTCATGTTGTTCTCCTTTTTTGTGTTTACATAAACTAAAAATTAGTATAAACAGGAAACATACTGTTGCAATAATAATTTAGAAATATACAAGGATAAAAAATGAATACATCGGGCATTGTCAGCGAGGCGCTTGCCATTCAGCGGAATATCAGCGAAGAGCTGGCTAAAAAATCGCAGATGTCTGAAAAAATTCGTAAAATTTTGCAGATTTTGACCGATTCGCTGAAGGCTGACGGCGCTCTTTTATATGCAACGATTGATGAAAATTATCTGGAACTGGTGGGCGCAAATGCCGTCTCGGACTACAAGAATACCATTCGCTATGATGAAGGTATTATCGGCAGCTGCGCTTCGGCCAAACTGACTAAAACAACGGTAGATGAGGCAAAAAATGTTTCTGTTGTGTGTGTGCCGGTTATGCGTCTGCACATGACGGTCGGTGTTTTTGTTTTAGTAAAAAAAGGCCTTGCCGGTTATAACGAGATACAAACAGAAGAAGCGGAAACCCTGAGTCTGCCGCTGGCGGATGTTCTTTCATCTCGTCTGTTTGAAGAATATAAAAATCAAATTATCCGCGAAAAAGGTATTGTCGTGCGAGAGATTCTGCACGGTGTCAGTATGAACAAAGGTTATGGTGTGGGGAAGGCTGTTTTGCATTACCGGCAGCGCGAACTGGTCAATATTTTTGCGGATAACGTGGAGTTGGAACAGTCCAAACTGGCCGAAGGCCGCCGTAAAATGGTAGAATATATTGACCGGAAAATTGCTCAGGCCGGAAACTATATCGGTAACACAACGGATATTATGGAAGCCTACCGGATGTTTGCGCTGGACAAAGGCTGGTATAAGAAAATCAGTGCCGATATTGCCAAAGGTTATACGGCAGAGGCGGCGGTAGAGCATGTTTATGATGATATGTGGGGAAAACTCTCGGCTACAAATGATTCCTATATCAAAGAGAAGTTATACGATTTGCGTGATGTATCCGATCGTTTACGGGCTTTTATCAGTGGTGATGTGGAACGGGAATTTGTTTCCGGCGACGAAGATATTGTGGTTATAGCCCAAAGCATGGGACCGGCGGATTTAATGGATTATAATTATACCAAGATTCGTGCTTTGGTTATTGAAGAATGTTCGCCGACACTGCATGTCGTTATCGTAGCAAAAGCCTTGAATATTCCTGTGGTTGCCAAGATTTACGGCGTACAAAAAGAAGTTAAAGTCGGTGAAATTGTTGCTGTTGACGGTAATGAAGGAGATCTTTATCCCAATCCTTCGGAACAACTGATTGCCGAGTACCAGAAAAAATCTGTCGGCCGGCAAAAAATTTTTGAAGAGTTGGAAAAACTAAGTTCCAAAGCAACCAAAACACTGGATGATGTCAAAATAAATCTGGCGCTTAATTACGGATTGGATTTTGACTATGACTATATCAAGCCGACGCATTGCGACGGGATCGGCCTTTACCGTACGGAAATAATGTTTATGTCAGCCGACAAAATGCCTGATGTGGAAAGCCAGCGTAAACAATATCGCCGTTTGTTTGACGCGTTGGATAATAAAAAAATAATTTTCCGCAGTCTGGATGTCGGTTCGGATAAATTCCTGCCGTACTGGGGGGAAATAAAAGAAGATAATCCGGCAATAGGCTGGCGTTCTATCAGGATTACCTTAGACCGGAGATCCATACTGCGTCAGCAGATAAGAGCAATGCTGCGCGCCGCTGCCGGCAAAGAACTGAATGTGATGTTCCCTATGATTTCCACCTGTGAAGAGTTTTTAGAAGCCAAGGAAACATTGCTGCTGGAGTATGAACGGGAAAAACAGCGCGGCAATCCGACAGCCGCCAAAGTTAATGTCGGTATAATGATTGAGGTGCCGTCTGTCTTATTTCAGCTGGATGAGATTTTTCAGCAGGTTGATTTTGTGTCGGTCGGCACGAATGATTTGTATCAGTTTGTGTTTGCGTGTGACAGGGGAAATCCGCGCCTGACCGCACGTTATGATGTTTTGTCGGCATCTTTTTTAAAGTTGATGAAAACGATTGTCGATAAGGCAAATCAATACAAAGTTTACTGTTCGGTTTGCGGAGAAATGGCGAGCAATCCTTTGGAAGCAATGGCTTTAATCGGTCTGGGATATCGTAATTTGTCGGTATCCGGCGCGTCATATGCCAATGTCAAAAAAATGATATTAAGCATGAAAAACGAAGATGTATCGGATTATGTCCGCAGTCTTTTGAAGTCAACAAGAACCAGCATACGGCCGCAATTATTAGCCTATGCTTATGATCATACTATTGCAATCGGCTGAAAAGTGTGTTATAAACGCCCCGAATTAAATACAAAAGGTGATAAATGATGGAAGATTTTGAAGAAGCACAGAGCATTGGTGAATTGTTACGAAACGCTCGCCTGAAAAAAGGAAAAACGCTGGGTGATGTTTCAAAAGATTTGTGCATTCGTAAGTTTTATCTGGAAGCAATAGAAAATCTGGAAATTAAAAATCTGCCACCAATGCCGTACGGGCTGGGATTTGTGCGCAGTTATGCCGAATATCTGAATATGAATTCGACCAGAGTGGTGCAGGCTTTTCGTCAGGTGGCATATCCTCCTGAAGAAACAAAAAAGGAAAACAGAGAACCTGCTGCCGAAAAAGAAAATATGGTTATTGATTATACGGGACCGCATCTGCGGCATATTCTTATCGGACTAATCGGTATTGTTGCAATATTTGCCGTGTGGTCAGGTATTTCATCGTATAATCAGTCAAAGCAGATTACAGAAGAAAAGGAAACATTGGAGAGCGATGTCGTGCCGGAGCCGGTAATTATTGAAGACAGTGACTCTCCGGTAGAAGAAACAGGAATGGAAGAGCCGGAAAATTCAGCCGAAAATAAGGAAATACCGGCAGAAGAAAAAACAGAACAAAATGAAGCTCCGGCAGCTCAGCCGTCTGAAGATGCTTCAACAGCCGTAAGCCGGAATCAGGATGAAACAACAAAAGCAGCGGCAGAAACAAAGGCCGGACAGAAACCGGCAGAATCAAAAACAGAACCGGCACCTGCGGAAAATGCTGTTGCGGCTGCGCGTATGCATATCAGCCTGGCCGGTCCTTCGTGGCTGGAGCTGCGACAGGGCAGCAGAATTCTGCTAAGCGGTATTTACGGGAAAGGTTTTCAATATGATGTCCCGAATGAAGCCGGAATGGTTATTTCCGTCGGCCGCTACTATAATGTGGATTTTTACGTGGACGGCAAGCTGACAAAAATTGCCTCAGCCATGAAACAGACCAATATCAGTCTTGATAAATATATTTTGCCGGAACAGAAACAGGAATAGAAATGTCAAAAGTACAATGTGTGCGCGGTACCTATGATTCATACGGTGCTGCCAAAAGAAAAATGAAAAAAGTTGTTGCAGAAGCATCAACAGTGGTCGAAAAATACGGTTTTGAAGAAATAGAAACACCAATTTTCGAGTTTACGGAAGTATTTGCCCGTAATCTGGGGGATACATCGGATATTGTAACCAAAGAGATGTATTGTTTTAATGACAAAGGCGGTGAAAGTCTGACACTGCGTCCGGAGGGAACAGCAGGCGTTGTCCGTGCGTTTGTTTCAAACGGTATGCAGCAAAACTTACCGGTAAAGCTTTATTATGCCGGTCCGATGTTTCGTTATGAGCGTCCGCAAAAAGGACGTCAACGCCAGTTTACGCAATTTGGTGTCGAACTTTTGGGGGTAGAAACACCGCAAGCCGATATAGAAGTGATTGCCATGGCTTATGAGTTTTTGGAAAAGCTGGGACTGAACGGGCAGGTAACAGTGGAAATCAATTCTTTGGGTGATGCCGAAAGTCGGGAGGCTTATCGCACTAAACTTGTTTCTTATCTGAAAGAGCATTATGATGAGCTTTCCGAAGACAGCAAAGACCGTTTGGAACGAAATCCTTTGCGGGTTTTGGATTCTAAAGAAGAATGTGATAAAACAGTCGTCGAAAATGCACCGTTATATGCAGACAGCTTAAATCAGGCTTCCAAGGAATTTTTTGCAAAAGTTCTGCGCGGTTTGGATTTGCTGGGTATAAAATATCGTATTAACAATCGTCTTGTTCGCGGTTTGGATTATTATTCGCATACGGTTTTTGAGCTGACGACAGATAAATTGGGTGCTCAGGGTACAGTTTTGGCCGGCGGCCGGTATAATGGTTTGGTTGCCCAGATGGGCGGTGGTGAAGTGGCCGGTATCGGCTGGGCCTGCGGGGTAGAACGTCTGGCTATGCTGCTTGATGAAGATATTGAATTGCCGCGTCCGGTTGCCGTTATACCGCTGGGAGATGACGCCGAAGACAAAGCTTTGGAAATAGCTGCAATGCTGCGTCGTGCCGGATTAAGAGTAGAGCAGGCCTATAGCGGTAATATGAAAAAACGTATGGCCAAGGCTTGTAAAGCTAATGCGCGAAAAGCCGTGATTATCGGTTCTGAAGAATTGGCAAATGCCGAGGCCGCAGTCAAAGATTTGGACAGCGGAGAGCAAAAGAATGTTAAGTTTAACCGGCTTATAGAGGAATTAACGGCATGAATTTTGATGAAAAATTAGCAAATGTCGTAAATCGTTATGAAGAAGTACAGGCTTTGTTAACCACGAATATTTCTTCAGACGAACTGGTCAAACTGAACAAAGAGTTGTCTGTTTTGGAACCTGTCGTTGCCGCCATTGAAAATTACAGAAAAAATGCGCAGATGATGCAGGATGACAAAGACATGATGACTGACTCGGCACTGGATAAAGAAATGCAGGAAATGGCCGAGGCTGAATATTATGAAATAAAAGAACGACTGCCAGAGCTTGAAAAAGAAATCCGCGTTTTGTTGCTGCCTAAAGAAGCAGATGACGAAAAAAATGCCATTCTGGAAGTAAGAGCCGGAACCGGTGGTGATGAGGCAGCTTTGTTTGCAGCCACGTTGTTTGAAATGTATCAACGCTATTCTCAGAAACAAGGCTGGAAATTTGAGATTTTGGATGCCAATGAAAACGGCTTGGGCGGTTATAAGGAAGCATCTGCGAAAATTACAGGTAAAGACGTTTTTGCCAAATTAAAGTTTGAGTCCGGCGCACATCGTGTTCAACGCGTACCGATAACGGAATCGCAGGGGCGCGTTCACACTTCAGCCGCTACCGTGGCTGTTCTGCCGGAAATTGAAGAAGTTGATATGTATATCAATCCTGCAGATTTAAAGATTGATGTCTATCGGGCTTCCGGCGCCGGCGGGCAACACGTTAACCGTACGGAATCTGCAGTCCGGATTACGCATATACCGACCGGAATTGTGGTACAGTGTCAGGATGACCGTTCTCAGTTTAAAAATAAAGAAAAAGCAATGAACCATTTGCGCGCCCGTCTGTATGACAGTCAAAAAGCAGCTATTGATGCCAGCTATTCGGAAAGACGTAAGCTGCAGGTTGGCAGTGGTGATCGCAGTGAACGGATAAGAACTTATAATTATCCGCAGGGAAGGGTAACGGATCATCGCATAAATCTGACGTTATATAAGTTGGATGAAGTAATATCCGGTGAGGCATTGGATGAGATTGTCGATGCCCTGATTGCAGAAGATCAGGCGGATCGTCTGGCAGAAATGGATTAACTTTTTCGTCATAGCTGAATCACAAAGGTGTAAATAATCAGAAAAATTGCAGGTTCGTGCGTCTGATAAGATTTGTCGCAGAAAAATAGGGATTGTAAATAAAGATAAAGTTATGTACATTAAAAACAAATTGAATTATTAACTTTAACTTTTTATAATTATGTGTACAAAATCTGATTTTCAAAAGAGCCTTTATGATGAGTCCCAGCTCAAAATGTTTGGACAGCCGAACGCGGCGGAGCTGGTAGAGAGATATATATCATCAGGACATTATCTTTGTGATGAAGCGGAACTCCGGTTATTTGAGTTGCCAAACGCGGCAGAGTTGCTGAAGATATATGTGTCTCTGATTTGTCTCAGCAAAGAAGCCCAGCTCAAAATGTTAGAGTTGCCAAAGGCGGAGAAACTGATAAAGATATATATATCAAAGTACAAGCTTTGTGACAAAGCGGAACTCAGGTTATTAGAGTTGCCAAATGCGGCGGAGCTGGCAGAGAGATATATATCATTTGGATATTGTCTTAGCAATGAAGCACAGCTTAAAATATTAGAGTTGCCAAATGCGGCGGAGTTGGCAGAGAGATATATATCATTTGGATATTGTCTTTGTGATGAAGCGGAACTCCGGTTATTAGAGTTGCCAAATGCGGCAGAGTTGCTGGAGATATATGTATCTGAATACAATCTTTGCGTTAAAGCGGAACTCAGGATGTTAAAGTTGTCGAATGCGGAAGAGTTGTTAAAGGTATATGTCTCTAAGAACATTCTTCGCGATGGAACCGAGCTCAAGATGCTTGAATTACCGAATGCGGAAGAGTTGCTGAAGATATATGTTTCTAAGAACAGTCTTTGCAAAGAAGCTCAGTTCAAGATGATTGAACTTCCGAATTCGACAGAATTGTTGAAAATATACATATCAAGGAGGGGACTTTGTCAAGAGGCTCAGCTTAAGATGCTGAAATATTTAAGACAAAAGAGCTGATGAGAATGTGGATAAAAAAGTCTTTCGTATGATACGGAGGACTTTTTTTTTAGGAAAAAATGGCTGCTTGATAAAGTTTATTGTAGAAAAATAGACAAATAATTATTGCAAATAAGGATAAAGTTATGTATATTAAAAAACAAATTTAATTATTACCTTTAATTTTTATAATTATGTGTGCAAAATCTCATTTTCTAAAGTTAACAAGAGAGCAACAGCTCAAGATGTTTGAGTTGCCGAATGCGGCAGTTATGGTGAAGACATGTGCCTCTAAGGGGAGTCTCTACGATGAAGCCCAGCTCAAAATGTTTGAGCAGCCGAATGCGGCAGAGTTAGTAAAGATATATATATATCCAAAAGAAAGCTTTGCGACAAGGCAGAACTCAAGTTGTTTGAGTTGCCGGATGCCGCAGAACTGGTAAAGACATATATATCCAAGCACGTTCTTCATAATGAAGCTCTGCTCAAAATGTTTGAGTTGCCGAACGCGGAGGAACTGGTAAAGATATATATACCTAAGTATAGTTTTTGTGACAAAGCGGAACTCAGGTTATTTGAGTTGCCAAACGCGGCAGAGATGATAAAGATATATGTATCAACGTATTGTCTCAGCCATGAAGCCCAGCTCAAAATGTTAGGGCAACCAAATGTGGCGGAGTTGCTGAAGGTATATGCTTCTCACAGCTATCTCTGGGAAGATATCAAAATATTTGAGTTACCAAATGCAGCGGAGCTGGTAAAGATATATATAGCTAAGCGCGGTCTGAGCAGAAAGGCTCAGCTCAAGATGCTTGAGTTACCGAATGTGGCAGAGCTGCTGAAGATATATGTCTCTAATGACAATGGTAACTATCTTTGTGATGAAGCCGAACTCAAGATGCTGGAGTTACCTAATGCGATAGAGTTGGTCAAGATATATGTATCGGAATATTATCTTAGCGGTGGAGCTCAGCTCAAGATGTTAGAGTTGCCAAACGCGGCAGAGTTTGTTAAGATATATGTATCAAAAGACAGCTTTTTCGAAGAGGTTCAGCTCAAAATGTTTGAGTTACCGAATGCAGCAGAGTTGGTAAAAATATATGTATCAGAACACAGGCTTGGCGTACAAGCTCAGCTCAAGCTGTTTGAATTGCCCAATGCAGCAGAGATGATAAAGATGTACGTATCAAAGTATTGTCTTTGCAGGGGAGCCCAGCTCAAGTTGATTAAATTCCCAAATTTGAGAGAAGTGCTGGATATGCAGACATCAAAGTGGGGACTTAGCAAAGAAGCCCGGCTAGAAATGCAAAACAGCTTAAAATAAAAGGGCTGATGAGAATGCAGACAAAAATCCTCCGTATTATACGAAGGATTTTTTTTGCATATTCAGAAAGATAATGGTTAAATTAAATCATTACCGTCAAAATAGTTGATTTTCATTGCCTTACGGACATCATCCAGTGTCGCGGCAGCTTTGGCTTCTGCGGCAGCACTGCCTTTTTGTAAAATTTCCAAAACTTCCGGTAGTTTTTGTTCCCAGATTTTGCGGCGGGTTCTAATCGGTTCCAATTCGCTTTGCAGGATATTGTTCAAAAACTTTTTAACCTTTACATCACCAAGACCGCCTCTTTGATAATGGGCTTTTAATTCATCCAGATTTTGATAATCCGGCAGAAATTCGGCAAAATGCTCCGGTTTGCTGAACGCTTCAAGATAAATAAACACCGGATTGTTTTCTACCTGACCGGGGTCTTCTACGCGTAAATGGTTCGGGTCAGTGAACATGGACATAACTTTTTTACGGATTTCTTCCGGTTCGTCTGATAAGTAAATACAGTTGCCCAGAGATTTGCTCATCTTGGCTTTACCGTCAATCCCCGGTAAACGCAGGCAGGCTTTGTTAGACGGCAGAACGATTTTTGGTTCGACGAGCGTTTCGCCGTAAATACTGTTAAATTTATGCACGATTTCCCGACATTGTTCCAGCATTGGCTCCTGATCTTCACCGGCCGGTACATCTGTCGCTTTGAAAGCGGTAATGTCAGCTGCCTGACTTATCGGATAGCAGAAAAATCCGACCGGAATACTGGTTTCAAAATTTTTCTGCTGAATTTCGGTTTTAACAGTCGGATTGCGCTGTAAACGTGACACGGTTACCAGATTTTGATAATAAAAAGACAACTCTGTCAGCTGCGGTACCATGGATTGAATAAAAATGGTCGATTTCTCCGGAGAAATACCGCAGGCCAAGTAGTCCAACGCCACCTGCAGAATATTCTGCCGGACTTTTTCAGGGTGTTCGGCATTGTCCGTCAGAGCCTGTGCATCGGCAATCATAATATTGATTTCATCATATTCTCCCGAATTCTGCAATTTCACTCTTTCGGCGAGTGAACCGACATAGTGTCCGACATGCAGTTTTCCGGTCGGTCGGTCGCCGGTTAAAATAATTTTTTTCATTTTATTCTCCATTTATCCTGTTTTATATTTCTTAAATATCCAGATTATCGACAAACTTAGCACGCTCAATGATAAAGCGGAAACGCTGTTCCGGATCTTTTCCCATCAGCCGTTCAACCTGACGACGGGTTTCAAAATCTTCGGCGCGTCCTTCTTCCGTAGAAGTGTTGGGAATAACCACGCGCAGCAGAATCCGGTTGTTTTTATCCATGGTTGTTTCTTTTAATTGCTGCGGACTCATTTCACCCAGTCCTTTAAAACGACTGATATCCGGTTTGGTATTTCCTTTAACGACTTTACTGAGAATTTTATCTTTTTCTTCATCATCCAGAGCATAATAATTTTTTCCGCCGGCCACAATTTTATAAAGCGGCGGTGTTGCAATATAAAGGTGTCCGTTTTCAATCAGCTTTGGCATGTGCTGATAGAAAAAAGTCATAAGCAGTGAAGTAATATGCGCGCCGTCTACATCGGCATCGGTCATAATGATAATTTTTTCATAACGGAGATTATCTTCGTTATAATTATCTTTTACGCCGCATCCCAGAGCTTCTATCATATCTTTGATTTCCTGATTTTGCGAAATACGTTCCAAAGAAGCGCTGGCAACGTTTAGGATTTTACCGCGCAACGGCAGAATAGCCTGAGTAACCCGATCACGTCCCTGTTTGGCGGAACCGCCGGCAGAATCTCCTTCAACGATAAAAATTTCCGTATCTTCGGCTGCGGCTTGTGAACAGTCGGCCAGTTTGCCCGGCAGGCGCAGTTTTTTTGTCGGAGCCTTGCGGTTTTGTACTTTTTCTTCTTTTTTCTTTT
>JAUNIW010000021.1 GCA_030523245.1 Pseudomonadota bacterium | reverse complement strand
ACGCAGGGCGCGGCTGATTTTATTGTAGTCGTCTTTGAGAACAGCTGTGGCATGAGACTTGCTGTCACCTTTTTCTACCATACCGCTGACAGAAATCTCGGTTGTATTACCACCTTGCGTCGTACTTAATGTCCGTTCACCGCTGGCATATTTTGTCATTGTAACAGAATTACCGTTGGCATCTGTGGTCGTTTTCATGATATCCTTTTTACCATCGCCGTCGAAGTCGCCTTTGATTGTGGTTCTGGATGCTCCTTCTGCCGAACCTGTCTTATAAAATTTTGTCTTTTGATAAGAAGTTTTTTCTTCGCCGTCATAGGAGGTTATTTTGGTTGTCTCCGTACGATTGCCGATTCTGGTTTTCAGAACAGTCCGGTCTCCTTGTTCATCGGTAATTGTCAGGTTGGAACTTCTTTGCAGGTCGATGCCCTTACTCTGATGGAAAGCCTGTGCTGCCTCTATCGGATTGGTGGCTTCTACATTACCTTGTAAGCCTCTCAGTTTGTCAATACGTCCCTGAACATGATATTTTTGTTTTTCAACTTGTTCCTGAGTTGTTTCTTCGGTTGTAACAGTTTCCTGTGTTTGATTGCCGGTCTGTGTTTGTTCCTGACCATCCTGTGTTACGGTTGTTTCGCCGGTATTTTGAGAATTATCCTGAACGGGAGAAGCAGTATTGTGGCTGCTGCCGTGATGGTGAGCGTGTTCAGCCTGCCATGCCTGCATATTGTGGACACGAGCCTCTCGGTCATTGGCCCATTCCTGAATTGTAATTTTCTGCTGGTCGGTCAAATCGGCATTGTTCACCAGCCGGTCTAATTCATGCTGACGATAGAAATGATTGTCGCCTTCTTTGATGACGCCCATTTCCCGCAGCATTTCATTAGCATTTTTGGCATCAATACCAAAGGATTCCAAACGGTTTGCTGCTCCTTCTTTATTTTCCCAGAGAGAATTTGCTATGGCGTTCAGTTCTGTAGTCGGGTCAGGCGTATTGTCTTGTGTTTGGGAAGCCGCCGCTGTTTTAGGAGTGTCTGAAGTGTTATTATCGTGGTCATTTGATTCCGGCGTATGATTATCTGCCGTATGATCGGAAAATTGTTCCGCTGCTTCTGCTGCTGCCAGACCGATAGCCGCACCGGCAACTGTTGTCAGAAAAGCTTTGCCGGCATTGGAATTACGGGCCAAATCGGCAAAATTATAAGCTTGTTCGGCTTGTTCGGCAGATATATTAGGGGCAATTTCAATCAAGGCCTTGGCAAATTCTTCTTTGGAGGCACATTTTTCAAGTTTTTTCAACATATCTTTGGAAACGTCAACGCCGTTTTGCTTTAAGATATCTTTAATCTGGTTACGGGCGTGACGTTTGTTAGACATGGCATTGAGTGCTTTTACCGTACCGATACCCAGAGAAGAAACGGTTGAGGCGATACGGCGCGGCGTGAAAATGCTGCCGGCATGTTGAACCGCCTGTGCTGTTTGTTCACCGGCATGTTCGTATAAGTGACCGACAATTCCGGCGTTGGCAGCCAGACCGCCGTCAATAGCAAAGTAGCCGCTGATTGCTGATGCGGCAATTTGTCCGGCCAAACCGATGAGTTCGGCACGGTTTTCTCTTTTGGTCAGATGCTGTAAAAAGCCTATGAAATTGCCGCCTTCTTTTTCTTTGTATTGGTTAAATGATTTTCCGATGGCCGCACCAGTTTTCCAAATGGAGTAACCGGCTAAACCTGCCGGTCCGAGAGCTGCACCGATAGCCGCTGTCATAATCATACCTTTTCCAAGTGTTTTGGCTGTGCTTAAAGCTTTGTAAGCTGTCGGGTGTTTTTCAGCCAGATTCTGATTAAATTTGTTAACACGTTCGGAAATAGCCGGAGCGTTTATCAGACGTGCAATGCGGTTGGAACGGGTCTTTTGCTGCAGTGCCATAATTAAGCTGGTTGAAGTAACGGCGTTTTCCAGAAAATTTTTATTGGTGTACGGACCGTTAAAATTAGGAAATTTAGCGGTGTGTTCGGTTAAGTACTGGTCAAATTGCGCTTTTAGCTGCTTTTCTTTATCTGACAGAAAGATACCTTTTTCCGCATTTTTCAAAAGGGAATCCAAATCTTCCGGACTGAGATTGTTTTGTTCGCAAAAAGCGGCCATGGCTTCTTGTTTCAGGTATTCGGCATTTACAAGAGCTTTGAAAGTTTCGGCCGAATTGTCCAAGGTATCTTGAAAAACCTGAACAGCGTTCTGGTCAGGTGTTTTGTCATCCAAACTAAAAATAGCTATTCTTTGTAAGGTGTCAAAAATCTCTTTTTGCTGTTCTTTAGGCAGGGAAGACATAATCGGGCTCAGGGTTGTCCGCGTGTTTTCCACTTTTATCTGTGTCGCTGCCTGAACCCATAAATTTTGGTTTCTTTTTAATGTTTCTGACGTCAGGCCGGATTCAGCTATACCCTCCAGACCGTTTTGGGCATCATATTCCTTGAGTTTTTCACTTACGGTTTTTTGCAGTTCGGCATAACGGTTTTTGGTTGCTTCATCAGCGTCGGAAGCCAAACCGATATCCAAATAGTCCTGCAATTCAACGGCATTATCGGTATCAATATATTCTGGAGAAACATTGGTCAGAATAGCTTCAACTTGTTTTTCGATGGAAGTGATTTGTTGTAATTCCTCCGGAGTCGGATTTTCTTTGCTTTTTAATTCGGTATAAGCCTTGTAGACATTATAAGATGACTGGCTGATAAGAGGAATGTCATTGCGAAATCGGGCAGAAAGAATAGTCTGGTTTTGTGGCTGAGGCTGAGGAGGGGTGTTATCGTTTTGTTCGGCTGCCGTCTTTTGTTCGGTTGCTTTTCTCAGGACTGCTTCGGCTGCAGCGTTGTTTCCGTAACTCTGGGCAAAGGCAATAATACTGTCCAGACGTTCCGGATCAAAGTCATTGGAACTGTTTGCCAATTCATTCAACTGGCGCAGAACAGCTTCTTTTTCTTCATCGGTAACGACCGTGTTGTTTTTTTCGGCTTCCAGAACGACATCAAGTTTTTCATATAATTCTTGGTTATTATCAGCTGCTTCAACCATTTTCTTTCTCCCAAATCCAATCAATTTTTTTCAGTATAACCTATATTTTTTCTTTTTTCAACAAAAAATGACAAAAAATTTTTTTGTACATTTTTATGCGGTTCGGTGTGTTATTTTATTTTTTCACTATACTTTTTTGCAGGCTATGATATAACCTTAGTGTTTAAGATAAGTTAATTGGATAAAAAAATGGATATAAAAAAGAAATGGGGACTTTTTTTATTATTTAATCTGGCATTGTGGAGTGTGATTCCGCTGTTGCGTCTCAGCCTGCCTATGGATACGCAGGAAGCTATTGTCTGGGGAAAATACAGTTTGCTGGGGACAACCAAACATCCGCCGTTTTCAGGGATTATTGCTTATTATTTTTATTTACTTTTCGGCCGGACGGACGGGATTATGTATCTTCTGAGCCAGATTTTTGTCGTGCTGGGGCTGGTCTATATCTATCGGCTGGCTGTCTTTTTTGTGGGGAAAACAAAGGCCGTTCTGGCATCCATGCTGCAATTCGGCGTGATTTATTATAATTTCTCCAGTGTTGAATATAATGTCAATGTTATTTCTCTGGCGTTGTGGCCGATGTGCGCTTATTATTTTTGGCGGGCCTATCAGGAGAATAAATGGAAAGACTGGCTGCTTTTTGGTATTTTATGCGGGGTTAACCTGCTGAATAAATATACGGCTGTTTTGCAGATTGTATCTGTCGGCGTATTTATTCTGACTACCGAAAAAGGCCGCAGACTGTTTGTAAACGGGCGGGCGTACAGTGCCGTTTTATGTGCGGCGGCTGTTCTTTTGCCGCATATATGGTGGCTGGCCGAACATAACTTTGAAATGCTGAATTATATTTTGTTGCGTAATTCGTCAACCAAAATAATGGCTTCGGAATGGCGGCATGTTCTGTATCCGCTGAAATTTGCCGGCGGACAGCTTTTGTTTGCCGCAGCGGCCGTGCTGAGCTATACGGGATTTTACAGGTTCTCGGAAAAAAATGTCAAACCTGATTTGAAAAAAGCGGAAAGTAAATTTTTGCTGATATGCGGATTGCTGCCGCTTGCCGTCTTTATGACAATCAGTCTGATTGCCGGTACGCCGTTAAAAAGTATGTGGGGCTTTCCGTGTTTGTTTTTGACGGGGATTTCTCTGCTTTATTTTTGGCCGGTTAAGGCTGATGAGGCAAAAATCACACGTTATTCGGCTGTTATGGCCGTGTGGAGTTTGGTTTTTGCCGCGGCGTACGGAATTCAGTGTCTGGTGACAAGCAGCGAGCGTTTTCGCACCGATTGTCCGGTTATGGTGCAAATGCTGGAGCAAAAATGGAAAGATTATACAGGCGGCAAAGAATTGGCGTATGTGGGAGCAGATGTCTGGTTTGCCGATATGCTGGCGCTTTACGGTACAACGGAAATCAGACCGATGGTGTGGCTCAGTCCGGAAAGTAATCCGTGGTTTGATGCCGAAGATTTTGCCCGAAAAGGTGCGCTGGTCGTAACCTCAAATTATGCCGAATATATGAAATATAAAAACCGTTATCAGGATAAACTGACCGACCCAAAAAATATTAAAATTGCTTATACCAGCTTTTTCGGGCGGATAAAAACACGGGATATGTTTTATGGTTTTTATAACGTAAAGGAGGTGCCGTATGACTGATAAAGTTGTCAGTATCGTGATTTCTGCCTATAACGAGCAAGATAATGTTAATGAGTTATATAAGCAGCTGAGGGAAAGTCTGAAAAAAACAAAAAATGTGAATTTTGAATTTTTGTATGTTGATGACGGCAGTACCGATAAAACTTATGAACGGTGCCTGAAACTGCAAAAGAAGGACAGCCGTGTTAAGGTAGTGCAGCTGAAACGTAATTTTGGCCATGAAATTGCCATGACGGCCGGTATGGATTATGCCAAAGGTGATGCGGTTATTTTTATGGACGCTGATTTGCAGCATCCGCCGGTTTATATTCCGCAAATGATAGAACTGTGGCAGCAGGGAAAAGAAATTGTTTTGACTAAGCGGCTGGATAATCAGGCAACATCCGGAATTTATAAATTTTGTGCCAAAGTTTTTTATTTTGTTTTAAATAAGCTGTCAGAAACCAAAATTATGGAAAGTGCGCCTGATTTCAGACTGCTGGACCGGAAATATGTGGACTTTCTGAAAGGGTTTAACGAGCAGGACAGGCTGTTTCGCGGACTTTTAAGCTGGATTATGCCGCATGATAATGTGGCTGTTATCAATTTTGTGGCGCCTAAACGTTTCAGCGGCGAATCGAAATATAATTTTTTCAAATCGTTGCATCTGGCCGTCAACAGTATTGTACAGTTTTCCGTATTGCCGCTGCGGCTGGCTATTTATCTGGGGTTGATTGCGGCAACTTCGGCTTTTTTGCTGGGCGTGTATGTTTTTATTGAACATTTCTTTTTGCATAATCCGACTCCGGGATATGCCACGATTATGATTACGGTTATCTTTTTGGGGTCGGTGCAGTTGATTTGTCTGGGAATTATCGGGGAATATATCGGAAAAATTCATCTGGAAGTCAAAAAACGTCCGCTTTATGTGGCTGATTTTGTAACGAAGGAAGAAAAAAATGACGCTGAAAAAGATATTTAATGCCGATGATTTTGGTATCAGCAGAGGCGTGAATGCAGCTATTGTCAAGGCGCATCGGGAGGGAATTCTGAACAGCGCCAGTCTGATGATAAATCAAAAATATGCGTCTGAAGCCGTTAAGCTGGCTAAAGAACTTCCTACGCTGGAGTTGGGACTGCATGTTAATCTGACAAATGAACTGCCGGCAGCCCCTGCGGATAAAATACCTTTGCTGGTTGATGCAAACGGAAAACTTAAACGGGGTTTTGTTGCGTTGTTTCTGCTTTCTTTTCTCAACCCGAAACGGCTTCGACGGCAGGTGGAAATCGAAATGAGGGCGCAAATTGCCAAATATCTGGCAACCGGACTGCCTTTGCAGCATTTGGACAGTCATCGTCATGTACATATTATTCCGGTGATTTTCAAGGTTATGCGCAAACTGCAAAAAGAATTTGAGGTGCCGCGTATTCGGGTTATGAATGAAAATATGTTTAATACCCTGAAGTATAACAGCAATAAAAGCTGGTTGTTTGACGGTGCCCTGATAAAATATATTCTGCTGCGGGTTTTATGCTGGTGGAACGGTTATCTGTCCGATGTGTATTTTTATACGCTGCTCTATACCTGTAAAATTTCCCGCGACCAGTTTAAAGGCGTTAAAATTCCGGACGGTTATAAAGCGGTTGAAATTATGATACATCCGGGGATGCCGCAGGTTGACCGGCAGTATCCGGAAGATATTTGGGATGATAATATTTTGTCACCGTGGCGCTCGACGGAATTGGAAACTCTGATGGATAAAAAAGTTAAAGAAGGGATATCATGATTAAAACAATTATTAAGTTATATTTGTGGGCAGAAAGTATTTGGTTTCCTTTGCCGCAGAAACTTCGTTTTTTACTGGTCGGCGGTTTTAATACCGTTTTTGCTTACAGTCTGCTGGCTGTAATTCTGTGGTTTTTTGAAGGTATCAATCAGCGTCTGGCGCTGAATTATATACCGGTAATTGTAGCAAATGCAGCGTTGTTTGTGCAATATGTGATAACAATAAATGTGTCTTTTCTGACCATGCGTTATTATGTTTTTCAAAGTCATGGCGACTGGAAACATGAGTTTGTAAAAGCCTGGTCGGTTTATATTTTTCTTTATATGATAAACTCTCCGATTTTAAGCTTTCTTATGGTTATTGTCGGATTATCGCCGCTGGTATCTCAGGCTTTGTATCTGACTTTTTCGACAATCGTGACGTTTATTTTGCATAAATATTATTCATTCCGGCGGCGGACAGGGGAATAAAAAACGGTTGTAACAGCCGGTTATATTTAAATCGGCGCAGTAATGATTATCTTTCTTATAAGGAAAGGAGGATAAAATGCGCTTTATAAAACCGATAAATTTAGATGAAAATTCATTTATTTTAGATGTGCGGCAGCCGGAAGAACATGCGATGGCAGAGTTGGCGCTGCCTCATGTTAATCAGGAGCTTGAGCGGCTGGACCCGTTGGAATTTATCCGGCAAAATAATATTTCTCCCGACAAGACTATCAATATTTTATGTTCTTCGGGAGGCAGAGCATCGCAGGCGGCAGAAATGTTTGAACAGGCCGGATTTGATAACGTGGCCGTGGTTATCGGCGGATTGGTCGAAGCAGAATATGAAGGTGTGCCGGTTATTCATCATTAGATATCCGTAAGACTTGTTTTTTGAAAAGGATATGCTATAGTTCCGGCAAAGGAGAATATTATGCCGGATTGGAAAATAGAAGATAATTATAACGGACTTGTCTGTGGTGTTGATGAGGCCGGACGCGGTCCGTGGGCAGGTCCGGTGGTGGCCGGTGCCGTTGTTTTTCTGACACGGCAGGTTGCACCGGAACTGCTGGCTCAACTCAATGATTCAAAAAAATTGTCGGCAAAAAAAAGAGAATATCTTTATGATTTGTTACGGCAGGAAGAAGCGGGCGGTCGTGTTTTGTGCGGTATAGGCGAGGCTGGCGCTGCCGAAATTGACGAACTGAATATTTTACAGGCGACTTTTCTGGCCATGCGCCGGGCGGTGGAAAAGCTGAAACAAAAACCGCAAATATCATTGATAGACGGTAATCGTCTGCCTCGGGAATTTCCGTGTGAGACAGCATGTTTTATCGGTGGGGACGGGCGTTCTTATTCTATTGCTGCCGCCAGTATCTTGGCTAAAGTTTACAGGGACAGGTTGATGAAAAAACTGGCTGAACAGTATCCTTATTATGCTTTTGAAAAAAATGCGGGGTATGGTACAAAAGCGCATATTGAAGGTTTGAAAAAATATGGCGTGACGCCTCAGCACCGGCGCAGTTATCGTCCGGTTAAGGAATTTTTGATTGAGGCCGGAAAATAATCATGTCTGTTTGATAAAAAAAGCGTGCAAAATAAAGAAAGTATGTTATACTAAACACCTGTAAACTAATTATTTAATAAAATTTTTATGATGATGAATGCTCTTTGTGAGAAAGTTCTTTCCTATATGTGGGAGAACAAAAAGACAACTTTTGTGGATATGTATGCCGGTGATTTTACGGGACTGGACACTTTTCCTGTAATGGAGGGAAACGGTCTGAAGGGTAAAAATGGTCAAAAAATTACCTTTCAGTATTCGACAATCAGCCGGGGTACGGAAAGAGATTTGCAGCTCAGAAACTACGATGTCGAGCGTAATCGCTGGAATGTTGACGAATGCATCAAAATTGGTGATATGTTTCCAAATCGGGAAGTTATCATTATCACAAACGGAGATGCCTTGACGGGTTTTGCACCTGTGTTTGACGACAAACTGGATTTGGCCCTGTGGCTGAGAGATTTGCAAGAGCTTGCAGAAAAGTCCGAGAGCGACCTGTACCCGTATTCTTTTGCGGATATGCGGGAACTGGCAAAGTTCTTGTATTGGAATAACCCGAACAAGGTTAAGTCAATCGTTGATGAACTTTAAGGTAAAAATAAAAACTCCGTTTCAGTGGAAGCGGAGTTTTTATTATACTGAAATCAGGCCGTCTTGTGTCGGTGCAGAAGATATTTTATGAAATTTACCGACAGGATAATAAAACTTGACAGCTTGACGAATGCGGAGTAACATCCGGCTGTAATAAAAAATGTGCAGGCGTAGCTCATCAGGATAGAGCGACTTCCTCCTAAGAAGTAGGCAGGCGGTTCGAGTCCGCCCGCTTGTACCACTTGGTATTTCCTGATTTTATTTTTGTTTTCTGATTGCAGCCATAGCCGTTCCCACGCGTGTGGTTTGACCGGCTTCCAGATTTTGGATAAAATCTATTTTGTTTTTTTCAAATAAGCAGATAACGGTGCTTCCCATAAAGAATTTACCGATTTCAGCCCCTTTATCGAAATTATGCGGTTGGTCGGCATAGTCATAAACGGTTACACCTTTATTTTTGTTTGGAGCTACTACACCGGCCCAGGTTGTGGCAATACTGCGCACAATGGTTGCGCCGACCAGAACAACGGCCATTTTGCCGATAGCCGTATCAAAAAAACAGACAACACGTTCGTTGCGTGCAAATAATTCCGGAATATTTTCGGCGTTGAAAGGCGTTACGGAAAACAATTCTCCCGGAACGTGAAGCATTTTAGTCAGTGTGCCGCCAAACGGTATGTGAACGCGGTGATAGTCTTTAGGCGAAAGATAAATCGTTGCAAATTCACCGTTTTTGAAGGCGGCAGCTTCTTTTTTATCGGCCAGCAGGGCTTCAACCGTGTAATAATGATTTTTTGCCTGCAGCATGAATTTGTTTTCAATTGTACCAAACCGGCTGATTGTTCCGTCGGCCGGAAAAACGATTGTATCTTTGTCCGCATTGATTGGACGGGCAGTCGGCTTCAGCGGACGGGCAAAGAAGTCGTTAAATGTTTTAAAATCAGAAATTTTACCGGAAATTTCCCGCGTATTTACTTTATAATGTTTGATGAAACCGTTAATCAGGGCTGTTGTCAGACGCCCCATACGGATACTTGCGAAGAAACCGGCCAAACGGGTCAATAAATATTTGGGAAGAAGGTATTGGCAGTCGGTTTTTAATGTTTTGCGATTCATAATTTTTCTCCTTATTCTGGCTGATAATTTATTATCTTTAGCCGGTATTGTCAATTGTTAAACATAAACATCTGCCGTATTCTTAATCTTTTATTTATATGTTCGGGATTATACTTTGAAAAAAATTATAGTTAGGAATATGCCATGGATAATTTGAAATATTGCTCATTGTTGGCCGGAATAGGTGTTTTGTTCGGTTCACAAGCCGAAGCCTCGGGGGTCAGACCTCCTTATTTTAACAGTTCACTCCAGACGGCTTTTTATCAGGCTGCCGCCAAAAATGAGGCTTTACAGATTCAAAGACTTTTGAACCTCGGCTATTCCATAGATATTGCGGATGAACACGGAATGACGGCTTTATGCCGGGCCAGAAGCGAAGGCAATGATGAAGCTTATGAACTGCTTTATAAATATGGTGCAAATGATAAGGCTCCTTGTATGGAACAAGCTGCTTCTATCTATCGTTCTCATTTGGTCAACCAGACGCTGAAATACGGCGGAACGCTGGCTCTGGTCGGCGGTGTGGCCGGTTTGTTTGCTTTTGCTGACGGTGGCAGCGGAAACGGAAACAGCGGCGGCTCGTCAGGCGGCGGAGATTACGTTCCGGGCAGTAATGGTACTATGGATAATTCCCGCGATTGGTCAACACCTTTGGCGCCAAGTCTGAATACATACAGTTCGACAATCGTTACCCCTACAACAGTTGGTGAATGGAACAATAATTCTGAGTTTAACGGTTCAAATTTTTCTGAATACGCCGGTTCCGTGAATTATCTTGGGTCAATCAATGCAGCACCGGCCTTTGCCCGATATTACGGTTATGATGCGGATGGTAACTTTGCATCCCTGCTGTCACCGGTGGCCGTCGGTGTGGTTGATACGGGTGTTTGGGGAAATCATTCCGAGTTTAAAACAAGAGGCAGTACAAAAGTTTCTGGCGGAAATATGGATGCCGGTCCGTGTCTGAACAGTAATTCTACAAATTGTTGGCAAATCGGCAGTGAGGTGGTATCAGGTTCTGCCGGAGATTATTCTTTGGTGCTGACCTTGCTTGACGGTTTGGGGAATCCGACCGGAAATCAGGGGGCAATTTCCTGTGGTGATATCTCGGATGCACAGACTTGTTATAATAAATGGGCTGCAGCGTATCCGTCTGATTATGATAATAAAAAAATCTATTACTATTATCCGAATTTGTACAATGCGGAACTCGATAATTATGACGCATTACACGGTTCTAATGTCGCCGGAATTATTGCGGCCAATATTGACGGTGAAGGAAATATGGGGGTCGCCGGTGTCAATACAAGGGTTTATGCCTATCGTTGGGACTTTTTGAACGATATTGGAAATGTTATTCCGGAAAGCGGTCCTGATTTGGTGGCGGTTAATCTGAGTATCGGTTCGGCAGCATCCGATGCATCAAATGCCACAAATGCCGCAACCTCTCTTGAAGGTTTTGACTTTCCGATGTTTTCCGAGCTTCTGGTCAGACAAGTTGTCTTGGAAAACGGTAAGAGGGACGGAACTATTGTTGTAAAAGCAGCCGGTAATGACGGGTATTCCCAGCCGGATTTGGCTTCGGGTCTGAAATTAAATTCACAGTACGAAAATCTGCTGATGATGGTTGTGGTATCGGCTGATGTGACACTGGGAAGTGATTATTCCGTTCAAAATTATACGCTTTCGTCTTTTTCTAATCAATGCGGTGCAACGTCGGGTTATTGTATTGCGGCTCCGGGCGGTAATCTCTCCGGTGATAATGAAAAATTTGTCTGGAGTGTCGGCGAAACCGGCAGTGAGGGTTATTATTACACGGGAATGGCAGGAACATCTCAGGCTGCTCCGGTTGTGACGGGGGCTATAGCCTTTCTGAAAGGTGCTTATAATTATATGTCCGGTGAAGAAATTATTGATTTACTTATGACAACGGCTAACAAAAATGCTTCAGATTATTCTGCCGAAAAATACGGTGCCGGTCTTTTGGACTTGGGTCGGGCCGTCAACGAATATGTTTCCGACAGCGGTGAATTTTCGACTGTTTCCGGAACGTCTTTTTCATCAGAACGTATCAATATGAGCGCAACGCATATCAATGTGCCGGCAATGATGAAAACGGCTGTGCTGAAAGCTTTACCGCAAAATGTAACAATATTTGACAAGTATAATCGTCCGTTTGATTTTGCAGCGGCAAATGTGGTTTCAACGACACACGGCAGTTATAAGAATCTGAAAAATGATGTTTTGCAAATTGCCCGTCCGGCTAAAATTACAAAAGCGGAAAAAGGAAATATGAGCTTTACATTTGCCGGAAGTTCTAATGCTTATAACGGCTCCGGTCTTGGTTTTATGCAGGCTGATTATAAGGACGATAATCGTCAGTCCGGTTTTTATTTTAACGAAAATACGCGTTATAACGGCGGGGAATCGTTTGCGGATGCTTTGGCCAATCCTTTTATGGCGATGCAAAATGCGTATGGTGTTTATAATACTTTCAATTTTAATGATAATGTCGGTTTAAAAATGGAAGCGGTAACCGGCCGCAATGGTTTGTATGACGGCGAAAACAGTTTTCAGGATAATACATTTAAAAAACAATCTTATGCTTTGAATTCCGAATTGCAGCTGCATAAAGGTCAGAATTTCGGTTTCAGTCTGATTTCCGGTGTGTTGTACGAAGAAGGGGCCGCGCTCGGTTTAAACGGAAGCGGTGCTTTCAAAGCTCAAAACAGCAGTACGTATAATACCGGTATTCGGGCATCATGGTTTGTTACGCCAAAACTGACGTTGTCCGGCAGCTATTACCGCGGTTATACGCAAGGGCAGTCTTTTGCTTCCGATTTGCTGGAAACATCTTCTCTGACAAGTGAAAGTTTTGCTTTTGATGCCAACTATAAATTAGATAAACAAACATCATTTGGCTTTAAATTAACTTCACCGCTGCGTGTCGTTGACGGTAAATTACTGGTAAACTTCCCGAGCGGTCGTGACAATTATTCCGATACGGTTTATTTTAACCGTTATCAGGCGGCTCTTAAACCTGAGGCACGGGAATATAAACTGGCACTTTATGCCGGCCATGAATTTTCGGAACGTTTTTCTGTTCGTTCGGAAATCGGAATGCGTATCAATCCGGAACATCAGCGGCAGGCAAATGATTATCAGGCTTTGTTCGGTCTGAATTGGTGTTTTAACTGAGTGAAGGTGGACTATGGCAAAACAAATCTGGCGGGAAAAACGTTTTTTCCCGCTTTTGGCTACCCAGTTTCTGGGGGCTTTTAACGATAACCTTTTCAAAAACGCACTTATGGTATTTGTGGCTTATAAGCTGGCGGCAGAGGTGAAAGTTGTTAATATTTATGCTAATGTTGCGGCTGGTATTTTTATTTTGCCGTATTTTCTGTTTTCGGCTTTTGCCGGATTACTGGCCGATAAATACAGTCGTTCCAAACTTGTCAGAATTTTGAAAATTGCCGAATTGCTGATGATGTGTGCGGCGGCGCTGATTTTTATGCAGGGCAGTCTGTTTGGTTTGATTTTTGTTTTGTTTTTGATGGGGATGCAATCAACTTTTTTCGGTCCGATAAAATATGCCCTGTTGCCGCAGCTGCTGAAACAAAACGAGTTAATTGCCGGTAATGCTTATGTTGAAGCAAGTACATACATTTCTATTATTCTGGGATCGGTTTTGGGAACACTGCTGCCGGTTTGGGGCAGTGTTGCCCTGCTTATAGTGTGCGCCGTTTCGGGGGTAATTTCTGCTTATCAGATTCCACGGACAGACGGTATGCAGCCGGATATGAAAATAAGCTTTGATTTTGTGCGGCAGATAAAAGACAATATCCGGTTAGTCCGTTCACATGTGATTGTTTTTCGTGCGATTATAGGCGCAACGTGGTTTTGGGTGCTGGGTGTTTTTTTCCTGACGGAAATGTTTCCGTTGTGCAGCAAAGTTTTTAATACCGAAAAATCGGTTGTGACTTTATTTTTGGTTTTATTTTCGGTGGGCGTAGGCGCCGGTTCGATTTTTTGTAATAAGTTGCTTAAAGGTGAAATCAGTGTGGTTTATGTTCCTATCAGTGCAATCGGTCTGAGTGTGTGTGCCTTTGCCGTTTATATTTTATCCTGCGGTTTTGAAACACCGGCGCAGACTTTGAAACTGATGGAATTTTTACGGCTGCCGCGCGGTGTTCTTCTGTCGTTTTTCTTGTTTGCTTTTGCCTTTTGCGGCGGAATGTATGTGGTGCCGTTGAATGCTTTGATGCAGAAGAAAGCGCCTAAGAAAAATGTAGCATCGGTGATTGCCGGTAACAATATTATCAACTCGCTCGGTATGGTTGCTATTTCTCTGACGGCAGTGCTGTTAACGGCATTGGGTTTCAGAATAACATCACTGTTTTTGTTTGTATCAATTATCAGCGCTCTGGTTGCGGTTTATATTTGTATGTTGCTTCCGGATGCCTTGGTTCGTTCGCTGTTTCGTTCGGTTTTGAAAGTATTTTTCCGGGTTGATGTTTCCGGTGTACAGAACCTGAATAAAGCCGGCAGCAAAGTTTTGATTGTTGCCAACCATGTTTCATTATTGGACGGTGTGCTGATTGCAGCTTATCTGCCGCGAAAAATTACGTTTGCTATTGACAGTGACTGGGGAGCAAAATGGTATGTTAAATTATTCAGCGGTCTGGTAGATTTTTGTCCGCTCAATCCGGCAAATCCGCTGGCCATTCGGGCAATGATAGATGAAGTCAATAAAAATAAAACCGTCGTTATTTTTCCGGAAGGCAGAATCAGTGTCACCGGTTCTTTGATGAAAGTTTATGAAGGGGCGGGCGTGATTGCCGCCAAAACCGGTGCAAAAGTTGTGCCTTTACGCATTGACGGCGCCCAGTATTCTAAATTTTCTTATATCGGACAGCTGGTTCAAACCCAGATGTTTCCAAAGATAAAATTGTTTGTGCTGCCGGCATGTGAACTGAGTGTTCCGGCAGAGTTATCCATGCGGGAAAAACGTCATGCGGCTTCGTTAAAATTGTATGACTTAATGGCCTCTATGATTTATCAGACGACCAACCGGCAAATTCCTTTGTTCAATAGTCTGCTTCAGGCGGAAAGACTGTATGGTTCGTCACATAAAATTGCTCTGGATATGCAGAAGAAAACGTTGACGTACCGGCAGTTTATTTTAAAAAGTTATATTCTGGGAGCCGCATATAAAAAGCTGTTTCAGGGAATTGACAAAGTTGGTATTTTGCTGCCGAATACACTGGCTGATATAGTGAGCTTTTTTGCTTTGCAATATGCCGGAAAGACACCGGTTATGTTGAATTTTTCTTTGGGGGCTGCTCAGTTCGAATCTTGTTTGGAGACCGTGCGTTTGCGGACAATTATCAGTTCACGCCGCTTTATAGAAATGGGTAAATTTGAAAAGCTGACGGCATTGGCCGAACAAAAAGGAATCCGGATTTTTTATCTGGAGGATCTGGCTTCTCAAATTTCCTTTAAGACAAAGCTGAAAGGAATTAAAAAATATCTGCAGCGTGAAGAAAGCCGGATTGAAGCACAAAAACCGGCGGTTATTTTGTTTACCTCGGGGTCGGAAGGGGCACCGAAAGCGGTTGTTCTGTCGCATCAGAATATTCAGTCAAATATTTTACAACTGCGTTTGTCGGTACCGTTCAATTCTAAAGATGTCTTTTTAAACGCACTGCCGATGTTTCATTCTTTCGGCTTGACAGTCGGAACAATTCTGCCCTTGCTTTATGGTGTCAAAGTTTGTTTGTATCCGTCGCCGCTGCACTATCGGATTATTCCGGAGCTGGCGTATGATCTTCAGGCAACGGCAATCATCGGCACCGATGCCTTTTTGTACGGATATGGTCGTATGGCAAGTTCTTATGACTTTTTCCCGATGCGCTTTGCCGTTGCGGGAGGTGAAAAATTGAAGGAACGGACGGCACGGCTGTGGATGAAAAAATTCGGCGTGCGGATTTTTGAAGGATACGGCACGACAGAGTTGTCACCGGTTATTGCCGTAAATACGCCGATGTATTTTAAAGAAAATACGGTGGGCAGAATTCTGCCGGAAATAAAATATAAACTGCAGAAAATCAGCGGTGTCGAAAACGGCGGCAAACTTTTATTGCAGGGGGATAATGTTATGCTGGGGTATATAAAAGCCGACAAGCCGGATGTATTGCAGAAATTTAAGGATTGGTATGATACGGGCGATATTGTCAATATTGACGAGGATGGTTTTGTATCTATTTGCGGACGGGAAAAACGGTTTGCCAAAATCGGCGGCGAGATGGTTTCGCTGACGGCGGTAGAACAGGTTTTGGAAAAACTTTATCCGGATGCCGTGCTGGGTGTTTTGGCTGTGGCAGATGACAGAAAAGGCGAAAAACTTGTGCTGATTATTTCTGATGACAGGGTATCTTTGTCAGAAATTCAGAAGCAGTTCAAGGTGCAGGGAATCAGTGAACTGTGGTGTCCGAAAACGATTGTATATCTGTCCGAACCGCCGCTTTTGGGTACTGGAAAATTTGATTATGTAACGGCAAAAAAAATGTTAGATGAAACAAAAATATCAAGTTCCAGTTAGTTGTGTATAACTTGTTGCCGTTGTGTTAAAAAAGGCCGGTAAAAAGAAACGAGATTCAAAAAAATGAAAGGATGATGTAATAAAAAAATAATTTTTCAAAACAAAAAAGTATAAAAAAAATACCTGTCGGATAACAGGTATTTTTTCAGAAACAATTTATATTATTTCTTGGAAGAAGTCTTTTTCTTTGAACTTGTTTTGGTTGAGCAAGATGAAGAAGAAGATTTCTTGCAGCAGCAAGAAGTATTTGAATTTGAACCATAAAGCTGGTTAATAGCCATTGTCCAAAAATATTCATCTTTACCACTTGGGCAACCAGCGTTCTGCCAATTATAATAAGCGGCTTCACGAACGTTATTTTCATTATAATTTGTCATTTATTATATCTCCAATAATTGTTTATAACACCTCTAAGTATAGACGCTTTTTTTTTGCCGTCAATACTTTAAAGAATATAATTTCAACGGCAAAAAAATTACATATAATTTAAGCTAATTTTCTTGCATTTAAATAGATAAGTTTATATAGATATAAGATGAAAGTTTAAATTAGGCAAACTAATATTATTTTGCTGTCTGTTATGGGAGTTTATTATGGATAATATGTTATCAAAAGAAGAAATTACGGCTATTGTCAACGGTGATCACGGAAATGTTTTTGCCGTGTTGGGAATTCATCGCAACAAAGGCACCAAAAAAGTTTTTATTCGTGCATATCAACCTTTTGCCCAGTCAATAGATGTGATTGATTTAAATGGTAATCTGCTGGGAAAAATGGAAAAAATTGATGAACGCGGTTTTTTCCAAATCAATTTTGACAAGACAGAGGAGTTTGCTTATAAATTCAAAATCGTCAATGATAAAGGACATACTTTTGAAGCCGAAGATACCTATCGTTTTCCGTCGACCATCGGCGATATTGACGAATACCTTTTTGCTCAGGGAAATCACCGCGAGATTTATAAAAAACTCGGTTCGCATGTTGTGGAAGTTAACGGTGTTAAAGGTGTGGCATTTGCCGTATGGGCACCAAATGCCAAACGTGTTTCCGTTATCGGCAGTTTTAATAACTGGGACGGCAGGGTAGATGTTATGCGCCGTCATATCAGCTGCGGTGTCTGGGATATCTTTATGCCTAATTTGGTGGAAGGCGAATATTATAAGTTTGAAATTAAAACGCAGGATGACCGGATTTTGACCAAGTCTGATCCGCTCGGAACGTTTTGCGAAGTACGTCCGCGGACGGCCTCGATTGTTTTTGATATCAACCATTATCAATGGAATGATGCCGAATGGCTTAAATACCGCGAGAACACAAATACCTATGACCGGCCGATGTCAATTTATGAAGTGCATTTGGGGTCATGGCGCCGTAAAGGGGATAACGGCAGCGAATTTTTAACTTATCGTGAATTCGCCGACCGGCTGGTTCCTTATGTCAGCAATATGGGATTTACGCATGTTGAATTCCTGCCGTTGTGCGAGCATCCGTTAGATGCCTCCTGGGGATATCAGATTACCGGATTATTTGCGCCGACGTCGCGTTTTGGCAACCCTGATGATTTTCGTTATATGATTGATAAGTTCCATCAGGCCGGCATCAGCGTGATTATGGACTGGGTTCCGGCGCACTTCCCGAAAGATGCTCACGGGCTGGCAGAATTTGACGGAACATGTTTGTATGAACATTCCGATCCGCGTAAAGGCGAACATAAAGACTGGGGAACAAAAATCTATAATTACGGTCGTACGGAAGTTTGTAATCTGTTGTGTGCCAGTGCGCTTTACTGGTTGAAAGAATTCCATATTGACGGCTTGCGGGTTGATGCCGTGGCGTCTATGCTTTATCTGGATTATTCGCGTAAGCAGGGCGAGTGGGTGCCTAATGTGTACGGCGGTAATGAAAATCTGGAAGCAATTGCCTTTATCCGCAAGATGAATGAAATGGTTTATACGCAAACCAAAGGAACAATTACCTGTGCCGAGGAATCAACGGCATGGCCTATGGTATCACGTCCGGTTTCAGCCGGCGGTCTCGGTTTCGGTTATAAATGGAATATGGGGTGGATGAATGATACGTTGCGGTACATCAGCCATGAACCCGTTCACCGTAAATATCACCATGGTCTTTTGACTTTCGGTCTGTTGTATGCCTTTAATGAGAATTTTATTTTGCCGATTTCTCATGATGAAGTGGTACATGGTAAGGGGTCTATGCTGGAAAAAATGCCGGGAGACGAGTGGCAGAAATTTGCAAATTTACGCGCTTATTACGGCTTTATGTGGACGCATCCCGGTAAAAAGCTGTTGTTTATGGGCAACGAATTCGGTCAGGACTGGGAGTGGAACAGTGAAGAAAGCCTGCGCTGGTTTTTACTTGATTATCCGATGTATAAAGGTATGCAAAACTGTGTGCGTGATTTAAATTTGATGTATAAAGGCAATGCGCCGCTCTATGAAGAAGATTTTGATTCTTGCGGTTTTGAATGGATTGACCATTCAAATTGTGATGACAGTGTCATATCTTATATTCGTAAAGGACATAATCCGGAAGATTATCTGGTGGTTGTCTGCAACTTTACACCGGTGGTGCGCCACGGATATCGTATCGGAGTCAATGAAGCCTGCGCTTATCAGGAAATCTTTAACAGTGATGATAAAAATTACTGGGGAAGCGGGGTACGCAACGAAGGGCCTAAACAAGCCCAGAATCTGGGAGCCAACGGCCGGCCTTATTCCATTGAACTGGTGTTGCCGCCGTTGTCAACGATTGTTTTGAAACCGGTCAGATAGGCTTTAACAAAATAAGGAAACCGTATGAATAACGATATCAGAGTTTTGTCAGGAAAACCATATCCTCTGGGGGCAACCTGTGATGAAAACGGTACAAATTTTGCTTTGTTTTCGGCTCATGCCGAAAAGGTAGAGCTTTGTTTGTTTGACGAAAGCGGTTGTAAAGAGTTAAAGCGTTTTGCCATAACGGTTAATGATAACAATATCTGGCATATTTATTTGGAAGGTATCGGAGCCGGACAGCTTTACGGTTATCGGGTGTATGGTCCGTATGAGCCGGCAAAAGGTAAACGTTTTAACCCTAATAAACTGCTGATGGATCCTTATGCCAAGCAGTTGCAGGGTACGATTATCTGGCATAAGGCTTTGTTTGGTTATGATACGGACAGTCCGGACAAAGATTTGTCTTTCAGTACACTGGACAGTGCGCCATACGTTCCGAAATCCGTAGTGACAAAAGATACCTTTGACTGGGAAGATGACCGGCGTCCGCAAATAGATGCCGGTAAACGTGTTATATATGAAATGCACGTTGGCGGTTATACAAAACTACATCCGAAAATAGAAGCGGCTCAGCGCGGAAAATTTACGGGATTAGCCTCCAAAGAGGTTATCAATTATCTGAACTGGCTTGATGTAACATCGGTAGAATTGCTGCCTGTATTTTCTTTTTTCGGCGAAAAACATGGTATGTATATTGATAACTACTGGGGATACGAAACACTTTCGTATTTTGTGCCGGAAGCCAGATATATGGTCGAAAATAATCTTGACGAATTTAAGCAAATGGTCAAAGCGCTGCATGCCAATCAGAAAGAAGTTATTCTGGATGTTGTTTACAATCATACGATTGAAGGAAATCAGCTGGGGCCGACTTTATGCTACCGCGGTATTGATAATGAAAGTTATTATACGCTGCAGAGCAATCCGCGGTTTTATTTTGACAGCACAGGCTGCGGAGCTTCGTTTAATTTGCAAAATCCGTATGTTCTGACTTTGGTTATGGACTCGCTGCGTTACTGGGTAGAAAAAATGCATGTTGACGGTTTTCGTTTTGATTTGGCTTCAAGCATGAGCCGGATGCGCGGAGAATTTACGCCGGACAGCGGTTTTTTGATGGCAGCACGGCAGGATGAAGTTTTACGTCAGGCTTTACTGATTGCCGAACCATGGGATGCCACAATGGACGGTTATCGTATCGGTGGTTTTCCGCCGGGGTGGCATGAATGGAATGACCGCTACCGTGATGTAGTGCGGCGTTTTTGGCGCAGTGACCGTAAGCAGGTCGGAGAACTGGCCAGTCGTTTGTCCGGTTCGAGTGATATTTTCGGCTATGCCAATCGGGATATTGACAGCAGTATCAATTTTTTGACCTCCCATGACGGTTTTACGTTACATGATTTAGTCAGTTATAACAGCAAACATAATAGTGTGAACGGGGAAAATAACCGTGACGGCAATGATGCCAACTGGAGCTGGAATTCCGGTATTGAAGGTGAAACAGAAGATGCGTCGGTTCTGAATAATCGTGAATTGCGGCTGAAAGCCATGCTGGCAACCTTGCTGATGTCTTTTGGCACACCAATGCTTTTTGCCGGAGATGAATTCGGTAATACGCAGTTTGGTAATAATAATCCTTATTGCCAGAATAATGTTCTGACTTGGATTGTGTGGAATGCTATTCGTCAGGAAGACAGAAATCTGGCGCGCTATGTACGTTATCTTATTCAGCTTCGCCATAAAATGAGCGTGTTCAACCGGACAAAATTTTTCAGCGGCCGGCTGATAGAGAAATATGCCCGTTATGATATTAAAGATATTATGTGGTTTCGCGAAGACGGTGTGGAATTCCAAAGTCAGGACTGGTATATGGAAGACAAAAGAAGTTTAGCTTGTTTTATTTATGGCGAGCCGGCGGCATATTTTATTATATATAATGCAAATGCTCAGTCTGTGAACTGGAAATTGCCGGAGTTTATGCATAAAACAAATATTTCATTGGTTTTGGACAGCAGTGAACAAATTAAAGCGGATACGCCGATAGAGTCGGAAAATGTTGAGATTCCGGCCTGGTCGGTCTGGGTGTTGGAATTAAGAAAACCGGAGAAGTAAATGCGGGAAAGTTGGAATTTATTATTGGAAAAATTAGGCATTGCCAAAAGTTATACCGATGCGGCGCAAAATCGCAGGGAGTATGTGGCAGATGATGAAACCCTGCTGAAAATGGTCAATTATCTCGGTTATAAGCTTGATAAAATTGAAGACAGTGCAAAACTGTTGGAAAAACTGGAAAAAGAACGCTGGTTGTATGTTTTGGAGCCGATTTATGTCTTGCGGCAGAATAATATCGTGTTTGATGCCGTGTTACCGGCAGAAGAAGCGGATAATCTGCAAATGATTATCCGAAATCAGCAGACGGATAAAACGGTTGAAGTCTTGTATGTGTCGGCTGTTACGGAAGAAAAAATGCTGGGACGGAAAAAATATGCCAAAGTTGAGATACGGATAGAAAATCTGACGGAACCGGCTTATTATGATGTCGAGTTGTTTACGGACAGCTGCAAGGCTCATACGATTTTGGCCTTGACGCCGGATAAATGTTATGAGCCGGAATATTTGAAAAACCATAAGGTTTGGGGGATGGCTGTTCAGCTTTATTCCCTGAAAAGCAAGCGGAACTGGGGTGTCGGCGATTTTACGGATTTGAAAAATCTGGCGGCTTTATGCCAACGGCAGGGGGCAGATGTTATCGGTTTGAATCCGTTAAATGTACTGTTTCATGATTTTCCGGAAAATGCCAGCCCGTATTCTTCTATCAGCCGTTTGTTTTTGAATCCGATTTATATTGATGTGGAAAAAGTTTCCGGTTTTAAGAAAGAATATCTGGAGGGACGAAAAGAAGAACTGCAAAATTTGCGTGCTGC
>JAUNIW010000020.1:18721-23915 GCA_030523245.1 Pseudomonadota bacterium | reverse complement strand
CGCCCAGATTATAAATCTCATCAGGTTCGATTCCTTTAACCAAACGCACAATATTCAGTGAATCCGTCAAATCACCATAATGCAAATGCAGATGTTTGTTGCCCAGTAAATGTTCAATACGTTGTGTATTGTGCGAAGAGCTGCGGCGGATAAGGCCATGAACTTCATACCCTTTATCCAAAAGCAATTCGCTCAAATATGAGCCGTCTTGTCCGGTTATTCCTGTGATTAACGCTGTTTTTGTCATTATTTTCTCCCTATATTTTCTTTTACAGCCTGAATGATAATATCGGCAGTTTGCTGCCAGCTAAATGTTGCCGCGCGCGCCAAACCTTTTTCTTTGAGCTCTGCCGCCGATTTTTTATTTTGATATAATTCCTGCAATTTCTGTGCCGTTTCGGTCACATCATGTCCGGAAATGTACATAACCGCCTCCCCGCCGACTTCCGGCAGAGAAGTATTGTCTGCGCAAATAACCGGCGTTCCGCATTGCATTGCCTCCAGTACCGGCAGACCGAAACCCTCATATAAACTCGGATAAATAAAAGCTTCCGCGCCGCTGTATAACGGTGCCAAATCTGCATCATCGGCAAAACCGGTCTGAATGATTTTATCTTTATATCGTGCCAGTCCGGCTGCTTGCTTTTCCACGTCTTCATAGCCTTTGCGAACAGGGCCGACCAGAACCAGAGAAACATCATCCGCACCGCTTTTATCTAAAAACTCGGCAAATGCCTGCAGCAGGTGTACCAAATTTTTGCGTGCCGTAATTTCGGATACGGCCAAAAAATATTTAGGCGTTGCAATGCCGTATTTTTCTTTAATTTTGTTTATTTCAGCTTTTTCTCTGACCGGATGAAATTTACTGTCTGCGCCCAGAGGCACCTGATATATTTTTTGATTCGAACGTTTGCAAAAACGGCGCAAATCATTCTCCGTAGAAACCGAGTCACAAAAATAAGCGTCCGGCCGGCTGCGCAAAATCCAATCCGTAAATTTGCGGATAAACTTAGGCTCACATCCGTCCGGATAAATAATCGGAATCAAATCATATACCATTAAAAAAGTTTTGAGCGGACTGTTATAAATTACCGGAGAAATCGGACTGAACGGTGAAAAATAAGCATCATACTGCCGTAAAACGGAAGCATATTTCCACCCCAGCAGAGCCGTAAAAAGTCTGGTTCGGCCGCGCTGATAAAAATTCTGATTTTTCGTTGTTGCTTTTAATGTTGGCAGATAAACTGTTTTGTCTGCCAGTTTCTCCAGTCCTTTTGCTTTCAGATAAGTTTTGAAATTGCCGCGTTTTGTGGTAATTACCGGATACAAATCTATGTCGTCCGAGGTCAGAAATTTATGCAGCAATACATCACATACCCGCACAATTCCCGTTCCTTTTAAGCCGTCAACGCTTAACTGTTCCACATCATAAAGCAGTTTGATTTTCGGCATTACTTAGAATTCCATTTATTCAGTATCCAAGAAGACGAGTTGGCTTTATTATCGCCGCCGACACCAAAAACCAAATCAACGTGACATTCCGCACATACAGGCGTTTCCGGAATATTATCCTTGCCGCGGTCGCCGCCGTTGGCAAAAACCAGATGCGCATCAGGATATTTGTTTCGTGCTTTCCGAATACCGTCCGAGGCAGAATTATCGGAATCATCAAATTCCAGAACATCAATCACACCTTTCAGATTTTCCAAAATGGCACGACGCGTTTTCATGGAATGAAAATTCTTGCCTTTTTTCCGGCAAAGCCATTCATCAGAATTAGCCAGTACAATAACACCGTCAGAATTCAGTGCCGATTGCTTTATCATTTCTATATGACCTTCGTGTATCGGGTCAAATCCCCCGCTGACAATGTAATATGTCTTCATATTTTTTATCCCCTAAAATCAAGAAAACCGCCTTTTTCGACCCGTATTTAAAGTCCAAAAATAACGGACGTTATTTTTACACGCTATGTCGGTTAGGTTAGCAAAGAAAAATATAAATTTCAACTAGTATTTTAGAAAAAATTAAATTTGTACACATTTAAATATTTTTCTTATAAATCAACAAGATAAATTTATTTTTTTCCACCGGTATATAATGCTGTATATTTTTCTATAAAAATTTTCCGTTGTCCGTTTTAAACGTCCGTTATTTTTGGACTTTAAATGAACAACTAAGCAATAGCACAAATGGAGTGATCTATGCCTAAAATTGCAGTACATCTGCATATATATTACGGCAATCAAACAGATGATTTGTTACGGCGTCTGCAGAATTTGTCTGAATATCCGTATGATTTATTTGTTACAATCGTAGAAGATAATCCGGACATAAAGCAGGAAATTCTTTCTTACAAACCGGATGCACAAATTTGGCAGATACCGAATTTAGGTTATGACATCGGACCGTTTATAGACTTTTTACACCATATTGATTTGGATGCTTATGATTATATTGTCAAAATTCACACCAAACGCACCGTTGCCGATACATACTGTATTTTTAACAAACACCGGTTTAATATGGCAACCTGGCGCGAAATGCTGTTGGATGCCGTTATTTCAAAACCGGCTGCGACGAACAATCCGAAACTTTTAGAGGCAAATGAAAAAATCGGTATGCTGGGAAATTCATACCTTTTAACAGATGAAAAAGGTACCTACCGGAATCTTGGCGGCGACATAGCGGCTAAAATGACAGAAATCGGCTTAACCATGCCGCAGGATATACATTTTGTTGCCGGTACAATGTTTTGGGTACGCGCCAAATTGCTGAAACCGTTTTTATTTTATCATCTGGCAGATTTTAAACCGTCTGATAAAAACATACACGATAAAACGCTGGCTCATCTGGTCGAAAGAATGTTCAGTCTGGCCGTAACGGCGCAGGGGTACCGGATTAAAGGCGTAAGATACAAATCCTTTACGGCTATGTTCTGGCTGGCCGCTATCAAACGTTTTTTGTATCAGCATAAAATTACGCACAACAACAAACAGATTATAAAAATATGTAAAATTCCCGTTTATTACAGAAAGGCTAAAAGCGTATGAAAGGAATATTATTGGCTGGTGGCAGCGGCAGCCGTTTGTATCCGCTGACGAAAACGACATCAAAGCAGCTTTTACCGGTTTACGACAAACCGATGATTTATTATCCTTTGTCTACGCTGATGCTGTTTGGTATAAAAGATATTTTGATAATATCCACTCCGCAAGATACAACAAATATCGAAAAACTGTTCGGTAATGGTCAGAAACTGGGATTGAGCATTCATTACGCCATTCAAAACGAACCAAAAGGAATTGCTCAGGCCTTTACGATTGGTGCGGATTTTATCGGCAATGATGATGTTTGTCTTATTTTGGGCGATAACATTTTTTATATGGGACAGCAATTCCATGCTCTCAAAGAAGAAGTACATAAAAATATAGGTAAATGTGCGACTATTTTCGCGCAGCATGTATCTGATCCGGAACGTTTCGGCGTGGTCGAATTTGATAAAGATAATCACGTGCTGTCTATTGAAGAAAAACCTAAAAATCCAAAATCGAATTATGCTTCGGTCGGTCTCTACTTTTATCCGGCAGATGTCGTGCAAAAGGCACGTGGCCTGAAGCCATCGGCTCGCGGTGAACTGGAAATTACCGATTTGAATAATGAATATTTGAAAGAAAAAAGACTGAATGTGGTGGTTATGCGCCGTGGTAACGCTTGGCTGGATGCCGGTACGCCGGACAGTCTGATGGATGCCGGTCAGTTTGTGCAGATTATCGAAAAACGGCAAGGCCTGAAAATATCTTGTATTGAAGAGATTGCCTACCGCCGCGGCTTTATAAACGACGAACAGATGCTGGAGCTTATCAACAGCCTTAAAGACAGCTGTTACAAACAATATTTGAAAAAAGTATATGAGGAACGTCATGAGTTTTAATTTTATCAAAACCGAAATCGAGGGAGTATATATTATAGAACCTCGGATTTTTGCCGATGACCGCGGCTATTTTTTCGAAAGCTATAATGAAGAAGAATTTATAAAAAACGGCATTGCAAACCGCTTTATTCAGGATAATCAGTCTAAATCAGGCTATGGTGTTATCCGCGGCCTGCATTGCCAGTTGGGCGAACACAGTCAGGCCAAACTGGTACGCGTTTTACAGGGCAAAGTTTTGGACGTTGCGGTTGATATCCGCCACGGTTCACCGACTTTCGGTAAACACGTTGCCGTAGAATTATCTGCGGAAAATCAACGCCAGCTATTTATTCCACGTCACTTTCTGCACGGATTTTCCGTTTTGAGTGAAACGGCGGTATTTGCGTATAAAGTAGATAATTTATACTGCAAAGAGTCCGAATTCGGCATCCGTTATGATGATGCACAAATTGGTATCGACTGGAAAGTTCCGGCAGATAAAATTTTAACCTCGGAAAAAGACCGAATAGCGAAAGGATTGAAAGATGTACCTGATAACGGGTAGTCAAGGACAATTAGGAACAGAACTATCCAAACTTTTACCTCAGGCAATTAGAACTGATGTTAAAACTTTGGATATTACCGATGCGACAGCTGTAAAAAATTTTGTAACCGCGCACAACGTGGATACAATTATTAACTGTGCGGCTTATACAGCTGTAGATAAAGCCGAGGATGATTTAGAGTTAGCAGCCAAAATAAATATTGACGGTCCACGCAATCTGGCTGAATCCGGAGCTAAAATTATTCATATTTCTACTGATTATGTTTTTGACGGTACAGGATATAAACCATACGAACCAGAAGATAAAGCCAATCCGGTATCGGTATATGGCAAAACTAAATTAGCAGGAGAACAAGCTGTTTTTGAAAAGGCCAGAGAGGCTGTTATTATCCGAACAGCATGGCTTTATTCTCCGTATGGAAATAATTTTGTAAAAACAATGCGTAAATTAGGAATAGAAAGAGAAAGCCTGAATGTGGTTTGCGACCAAATAGGTACACCGACTTGCGCCGCAGATTTGGCTGCCGCTATCGTAAAGATTATTCCGCAAATGAACGAGCAAAACAAAGGTGTTTATCACTTTACCAACGAAGGTGTATGTTCGTGGTATGATTTTGCACATGAAATCATGGCGTTATCCGGCATATCCTGCCGTGTAAATCCTATTCCGAGTTCAGCATATCCGACCAAGGCAAAACGCCCGTTTTACAGTGTGC
>JAUNIW010000020.1:0-18711 GCA_030523245.1 Pseudomonadota bacterium | reverse complement strand
CTGAGCAAAGAAAAAATCAAGAAAACCTTTAATCTAGAAATCTCATATTGGAAAGAAAGTTTACAACAATGTCTAAAGCAATTATAGTAACCGGCGGTGCAGGTTTTATCGGCTCCAATTTTGTACCATATTTCTGCCAGAAATATCCGGAATATCATATCATTAACGTAGATAAATTAACTTATGCCGGTAATCTTGATAACTTGCGCGAATGCGAGAATATGCCAAATTATACATTTGTTCAGGCAGATATTTGCGATGCCGGCAAAATGGAAGAATTATTCCAGCATTATGACGTGCGCGGTGTTATTCATTTTGCGGCAGAAAGCCATGTAGATAATTCAATTAAAGGACCGCGGGCATTTATCAATACCAACCTTGTCGGCACTTTTAATTTGCTGGAGGCAGCGCGGCAGTATTGGATGGAAGCACCCAATAAATCCAAATCCGGTTATGAAGATTGTCGTTTTCACCATATTTCTACAGATGAAGTTTATGGAGCATTAGGTGCTGACGGTTTCTTTACCGAAAAAACACCGTATGCGCCAAACTCCCCCTACTCTGCCAGCAAAGCCGGTTCTGATTTTCTGGTACGCGCCTATCATCATACTTTCGGCATGAATGTAACAACATCAAATTGTTCCAATAACTACGGCCCGAAACAGCATCATGAAAAACTGATTCCGCACATTATTGAAAAAGCACTGGCCGAAGAACCTTTACCGATTTACGGCAAAGGAGAAAATGTTCGCGACTGGTTGTATGTTTTGGATCACTGCAAAGCGATTGATTTAATTTTCCATAAAGGAAAATCGGGAGAAACCTACAACATTGGCGGACATAACGAACGCAACAATATCACGATTGTAAAAACAATTTGTGCGTTGTTAGATGAACGTCGTCCACGTAAAAACGGAGCAAAATATGCTGATTTGATTACCTTTGTGGCCGACCGTGCCGGACATGACTTCCGTTATGCCATAGATGCGGAAAAACTGACCCGTGAATTAGGTTGGAAAGCTGATGAAAACTTCGACACCGGTATTGTCAAAACAGTAGATTGGTATTTGAAATAAGAGGATATGATGAAGATTTTCCATAAGCAAAAATTCTTTAAAGACAACAAACTCATCAAAAAATATAAATTTTGTGATATCACTTTGTTGCGTAAAGAAAAATCTCCGACTAAAAAAAAGTGGAATTTTTTAGGAATCAAGATTTCTTATAAATTAAAACAAACAAAACATCAGAATATCAATACAAATCCTAAAGATATTATTACAATTAATAAAGATTCTCTCATAACAAATTTATGGGGCGCTTTTAAAGAAATTGACGTAAGAGTAAAAAAGAATAAAAAAAGATTTATAAATATAATTATGCCCAATTTAGCTCCTAAAATGTCGGCAGGTCCTTTATCAATAATATGGATGGGAAAAAAGTTATCTGATTTAGGGTATAATATCAGAATATTACCGTTGAACACAGACAGTATAAACAACGCTAATGAGGTAATTGCAGGTCAAGAAGCAGGACTGGAAGAATTTGCTAAAAATGTAATTGTGGATTACTCTATAGCTCTTAATGCGCCGGTTTATATAAGTCCTAATGACATGACAATAGCAACACTTTTTAATAGTGCTTATTTTGCCAGACAAATTCAGAAAAAATGCAAAGACCATAATTTTATCTATATGATACAAGATTATGAAAGGGACTTTTTTTCAGCTTCATCTGTAGGTTTTTTATCCGACAATACTTATTATATGGACTATTATGCTTTGTTCTCAAGCAAATTTCTGGAAGACTTCTTTATACAAAATAATATAGGTCATATAAAAACAAGAAAGCTAAAACATATTTCCTACCTGTGTCCATGCAATTCATATTTACCATCCAAAGAAAACTTCATTTTAAACAGAAAAAATAAAAAACAATTCGTCTTCTATGCCAGACCGCATATTGACAGAAATGCTTATGCTTTGTCTGCATACATAATTATAAAAGCTGTAGAAAAAGGAATATTTAAATTAAATGAATGGGAATTTTGGGGTGTTGGTTCTCAACAAAAAATGCGAATTGATTTAGGTCATGGTATCTATTTAAATCAACTGCCAAACATGTCTCTGGATGAATACAAAAACATGTTGCCAAGTTTTGACATTATGTTGTCTTTGATGGCTACGCCTCATCACTCAATGCCTCCAATTGATGCAGCATTATCCGGATGTGTCGTAGTCACAAATTCTTCAGATATCAAAACACAAGAAGAATTTAATAAAATGAGTCACAATATCATTGCTTGTAATCCTGATGAAACGTCTTTGTTGGAAGGTTTAAAAAAAGCAACTGTTCTATGCAACAAATTAGAAGACAGATATAAGAATTCATTGGTAACATATCCAACTTCTATGGAACAAGCCTTGACTAAAACTCATCATACATGGTTCAAAAATATATTAAAATAAATGCAAATAATGAAGGTTGAAAATAATATGCAGCGCATTTTAGTTACGGGTGCCAACGGATATATCGGTCACCACGTTATACGTTACCTCTGCGAAAATTATCCGCAAGATATGATTATTGCCGCAGATTTCAGAAATGATAAAATAGACAATCGGGCAAAATTTTCGGATATCAATATCTTGGCCGAAGCAGATAGCGAAGATTTGTATGAGAAATTACAAAAACCGGATATTTGCATTCATCTGGCATGGAAAGACGGTTTTAATCACCAATCTGATGCCCATCTGGCTTATTTGCCGGCTCATTTTCATTTCTTACGCAATCTGGCAGAGCATGGCTGTCAGTCTGTTTCGGTAATGGGAACAATGCATGAAATCGGCTATTGGGAAGGCGAAATAAATGCTGATACGCCATGTAATCCGCTTTCTATGTATGGTATTGCCAAAAATGCGTTGCGGCAGACAATGATGACCTATTGCGAAAATAAAAATATATCGTTAAAATGGCTGCGTGCCTATTATATTACCGGTGATGATAAAAATAACAAATCCGTGTTTGCCAAGATTTTACAAATGGCAGACGAAGGAAAAACATCTTTCCCGTTTACCACAGGTCTGAATAAATACGATTTCATTGATGTACAGACGCTGGCCGGTTATATAGCCGAAGCATCTTTGCAAAATAAAATCAGCGGCATTATCAATGTATGTTCGGGAAAGCCTGTATCCCTCAAAGAAAAAGTACAAACCTTCATCAAGGAAAAAGGTCTTAATATTCGTCCCGAATATGGTGTGTTTCCGACCAGAAAATATGATTCCCCTGCCATTTGGGGAAATGCCGAACTTATCAATAAAATTATGGAAGAAAAAAAATGAAAAATACATTGGCTTTATATACTTTTTATGAAAAAGACGGTATCGTCAAAAATGATATCTTGCATTATCTCAAAGAGCTAAAAAAAGAAATTTCAAAAATTGTGGTAATCGTTAACGGTAAAATCTCTCCGGAAGGACGATTAAAATTAGAAGAGCTTAATATTGATATCCTAGTTCGGGAAAATAAAGGATTAGATTTTGGAGCATGGAAAGCTGGTATCGAATATATTGGTTGGGATAATATCCGTAAATTAAACGGCCTGCTCCTTTGTAATTGCACCTGTTACGGGCCAATATACCCATTTAAAGAGATGTTTGATAAAATGGCTCTAAAAGATTGCGATTTTTGGGGAATAAACCGGCATCCGGAATTAAATGTATACCTAGTTCCGGAGAATAATAAATCAAAAATATTAGAGCATATTCAATCTTATTTTTTGTTTTTTAAACCACATTTGTTAAAATCTAATCATTTCAAAAAATGGTGGGACGAATTGATTGAATATTCTGACTACAATTACGAAGTCGGATTACATGAAACCAAATTTACAGCTTATCTGGAAAATGCCGGCTATAAATCAGCTTCCTACATGGATTTTGATAAATACAAGAAACTTTTTAACGATAATGCAAGCGTTCAATGTTGTGATATACAACTCATACAAGACCGTAACCCTCTGGTTAAAAAGAAGATTTTTAGTACAGACTATCGATATTATCTTCCTCTATCAAGTGGTTCGCAAGCTGCAGACTTAGTACAATTCATCAAAGAAAAAACAGCATATAACATAAATTACATATATGATGATATCATTACACATAACAAATTGTCTTTCAGCAAAACAGTACTTCATCTCAACTATATATTACCGACAAATACATCATCTGTTGTTAAAAAGGAAACAATTGCTTTATTGATGTACATTTATTATGAAGACTGCATTGACTATTGTTTTAATTATGCAAAGTCTTTACCGAAAAGTTCTGATATTTATCTCATTGTATCAAATGCCTCAATTAAAGACAAATGTTTGCAAAAATTTAAAACCTGGGATTTCAATAATGTTGAATGTCAAGTTATGAAAAATCGAGGAAGAGACGTTGCTGCTTATTTACTCTTTGGAAAAGATATTTTTGAAAAATATGATTATGTATGCTGTATGCATGATAAAAAATCCCCATCTTATGGTACAGGTATAACAGGATATCATTATGCCGAACATTGTTTTAAATCAACCTTGTATAATACAGATTATGTCAATAATGTTATTAAAACTTTTGAGGAAAATCCACAAATAGGTATGTTAGTACCACCCACACTAAATTTCTCTGTATTTTATCATACCTTAGGAAAAGAAATGTGGATGGAAGAAGAAAATGTAAAGTCTGTATTGAAAATGCTGAACTTTAATATTCCGTTTGATGAACAAAGTGTTATACCATTTGGTACAATGTTCTGGGTAAGAGGGAAAGCGTTTTTACCGATGTTCAATCATAATTGGAAATATGAAGACTTTCCTAAAGAACCATGTCCTGCTGGATGTACAATTCTGCATGCCATAGAACGAGCTTATCCTTTTGCACCGCAAGAGGCCGGATATTTGGTCGGTATGGTTATGCCTGATTGTTATGCTTCTGTAATTTTAGATAATCAATTATATATGTTAAGAAATTTGAATATTAGTCTTTTTAATAAATTCGGAGTATCAGATTTTATTACATTAGAAAAAAATATTAAAATAAATACAAGCGCTATCTCAAATAATGGATTGAATAATGAGATTTCTATACCTAAACTAAGAAAAGCCATTCGGTTTTATAGTGTCATAGAATACTACTTCTATAAATTTTTATCTAAAGTAACTTTTGGAAAAGCTAAGACAAGAGCAAAACAGAAGAAAAAATTCTGGAAATATACCAGAAAACAATATGGGAGATAAAAATTCTAAACTCTACAGAGACCTGTTGTTACAGACCTCTGTGGAGTTTTAACCATAAATTATTTATCGTGAAATCAAAACCTGTTACCGGCGGTCTTTAAATACCGATAGATTTATTGATACTGCGGATAATCTGATTTTGTTTAGCGGCTTGTTTCGGCGTAATGTATTGACCGCATAAATCTGCCCTCGCCTTAATATCATCGGCTGAAGCATTTTCATAATACGTTTTAGCCGCTTCCACTGCCGCATCATGCCGTTCTTTATCAACACCGGTTTCCATGGCATAAAAACCTGCTGCCACCGTCATATTTTTTTGTTCTCCCTGCATACCCAGATATTGCAGACAATAAACAACTTCCTCATCCCCCTGATAAATTTTATCAGACAAAACGGATTTCTTTTTATTCACAGCTGATGCTTGTTTTTTCACTGACCGAGTTTTTTGATTTTCTGCAATTGCCGGTGTTTTTGCAGCCGCTTTTGTCTTTTTAGCCGTTGCTTTAACCGGTTCGGCTTTTTGCGTCAACGCTGCCTTTTCGGCTGCAATTCTGGCCTGTGCTTCTTTAACGGCCTGTGCTTTGGCAGCTGCCGCAGCAGCCCGAGCTGCCTCTTTTTCTTTCATGGCGCCGTAAACCTCACCCAGATTTTTACTTTTGGCAATTTCCAGAGGAGTCCAGCCTTTGGCATTAGCCGCATTCATATCGGCTCCGTTCGCCAGCAAAAGTTTAACCATATCCATATCATCTGCCGCCACGGCATAGTGTAATGCCGTATTCCCCAGCGCATTTGTCCCATTGACATTTTCGCCGCCCTTGAGCAAATTCGCCACAGCACCGACATCATTGCTTTTTACCTTATTCAGCAACTCGTCCGTACCTGCATAAGCCGGAACAGCCATCAATATGGCGCAGGTCATCAAAAGATATTTTTTCATTGCATCTAAACTCCTAAAATCAAACTAAATTTCAGTTTAACGACTTTTCTGTGATTTGCAAGCATTTTAATAAAGGCCCTGCCGTTTTGACAGAGCCTTTACCGTTTTATCTTACATTTTGATTTCAATATGCAATTCTTTAAGCTGCTGTTCAGTTACCGTATTCGGTGCCTGCATCATCAAATCCTGAGCCTTACCGTTCAGCGGGAATAAAATGACATCGCGGATAATCGGCTCATCCAAAAGCAGCATAACCGTACGGTCAATTCCCGGAGCACAGCCGGCGTGCGGTGGCGCTCCGTATTTAAATGCGTTAATCATACCACCGAATTTGTTATCGACCACACTGCGATCATAGCCGGCAATTTCAAAGGCCCGATACATGATTTCCGGAACGTGGTTACGTACGGCGCCCGAAGCCAGTTCCACGCCATTGCATACCAAATCATACTGATAAGCCAGAATATCCAACGGATTCTTGTTGTTAAGGGCTTCAAGACCACCCTGCGGCATGGAGAACGGATTATGTGAAAATTCGACAGCACCGGTTTCTTCATTTTCTTCATAAAACGGAAAATCAACAACCCAGCAAAGTTTAAAAGTATCTTTTTCGAACAAATCAAGTTCTTCACCCAGCTTGTTGCGAACTTTTCCGGCAAACTTGTTGATAGTTTTAGCTGAACCGCCCATAAACAAAACGGCATCACCGTCATTGAGTTCAAACATATTTTTCAGCTCTGCCATTTTCTCTTCCGAGAAATATTTGGCAATTCCTTTGGCACCGTTATCGGACAAAGCCACATAGGCCATACCGCCGAAACCTTCTTCTTTGGCATAACCGTCCAGCTTATCAAAGAAAGAACGCGGTTTATTACCGGCTGCCGGTGCTTTTATGGCACGGATTTGTTCGCCGCCAGCCGCTTTGGCATCATATACGCCAAAACCGGAATTGTTGAAAAACGGCGTTGCATCGGCAATAACCAACGGATTACGCAAATCCGGTTTATCACTGCCGTATTTCAACATGGCATCGCGGAAAGCAATCCGCGGAAACGGCGTTTGTGTCACGGTTCTGCCGTTGGCAAACTTATTAAAAATACCGCCCATTGTCGTTTCGATGACTTTGAACACATCTTCTTGTGTCACAAAAGACATTTCCATATCGAGCTGATAAAACTCACCCGGTGAACGATCTGCCCGAGGATCCTCATCACGGAAACAAGGCGCAATCTGGAAATACCGGTCAAAACCGGAAACCATAAGCAGCTGTTTAAACTGTTGAGGTGCTTGCGGTAAAGCATAAAATTTCCCCGGATTCAATCGGGACGGCACCAAAAAGTCACGCGCACCTTCCGGCGAAGAAGCCGTCAAAATCGGTGTTTGGTATTCTGTAAACCCCTGCTCCGTCATCAAACGGCGCATTTCGGCAATAACTTTGCAACGCAGCAGAATATTATTATGAATCCGTTCACGGCGTAAATCCAAAAAACGATACTTCAAACGCATTTCTTCCGGCTCATCACCATCTCCGAACACCTGAATCGGTAAAACATCGGCTTCGGAATAAACCTCTACGGCAGAAACTTTAATTTCCACATCACCGGTCGGCATATTTTTATTGACACTCTCCCGCGCCACGACTTCGCCGGCAATGCCGACAACACTTTCCACTCTGATATCTTTGATTTTTTCAAACAAATCAGAAGAACTGTCAAAAACACATTGCGTTATGCCATAATGGTCACGTAAGTCAACAAAGCATAAATTGCCCAAATTGCGTTTACGATGAATCCAGCCGGCCAGTTTTACCTGCTGTCCGACATCTGCAGCGCGAAGCTGTCCGCAGGTATGCGTCCGATATTCGTTCATTCTTTCCTCTTTAATTATTAAAACTTTTTCTGTTTTAAAACTTAATTTAAATAAAATCAATCATAAATTAAAAAAATCTTAAGTAATCAGCGTTATTCTTCTGCGCATGGAGAAAAAAGAATGATTTTAATTGACACAACTGAAAAATTGCAGGAGTTTTGTACTGTCTTAAATAAACAGCCGTTTATTACCGTTGATTCCGAATTTATCCGCGAAAAAACCTATTATCCCAAACTCTGCCTGCTGCAGCTGGGTTATGACGGCGGGGCTGCCATTGTCGACCCTTTGGCCGAAGGTTTGAATCTGACGCCTTTTTTCTCGATTTTGGATAATCCCGAAATAATTAAAGTCTTTCATTCCGGCAGGCAGGATATCGAGATTTTTTACAACCTGACCGGAAAAGTACCTCAGAATGTTTTTGACACTCAGATTGCCGCTATGGTTTGCGGATTTCCTGATAATATCGGATACGGCAATCTGGTTCGCGCCGTTACCGGTGTGGATTTGGATAAGTCCTGCCGTCTGACCGACTGGAGTATTCGTCCGCTGGATACCGATCAGCTGCATTATGCGCTGCATGATGTGACTTATTTAGTGGACTGCTACAAGTTTTTATATGATAAAATGCAAAAAGAAAACCGACTGCATTGGACAGATGAAGAAACAGCCGCGCTCTGTGCCGAAAGCTGCTATAAAATAGAACCGGAAAAGGCCTGGCTGCGCATCAAACACAACGTACACAGCCAGCGTTTTTTGTCGGCACTTAAATATCTGGCGTCGTGGCGTGAAGAACGGGCGCAAAAATATGATACGCCGCGTTCGGGCATTCTTAAAGACGATGTCCTTCTGAATATAGCCAGTTCTTTTCCCAAAACATTGGACGAACTCAAACAGGTGCGTAATCTGAAACAGGAAATTGCCAAAGGAAAACTCGGTACTGAAATTATGGAAGTCTTGCAAGAGGCACGCCGGAACCCGTTACCGACAGAAGTCTGCCGGCAGGACCGTAAAAGCGAAATGTCCGTTCCGAACCATGAACAAAGCTTGTTTGAAATGCTGCGTTTGCTGCTTAAAATCAAAAGTCAGGAAAACAATGTGTCTGTTCGTCTGGTTGCTTCGGATACCGACTTACGCGCCATTATTCTGAATCAGCCGCAAAATACCAAAGTACTCAGCGGCTGGCGCTATGACATCTTCGGACAGGCAGCAGAACATCTTTGCAAAGGACAGTTGGCTATTTCTTACAATCCGAAGAAAAAATGTATAGATGTTACACAAATCTGAGCCGTATAAATTATACGGTATGTAAATAACGCGACAGTCTGAAATATTGCCTTAAACTCCATAACAGACACATGGATTTACGGAAACTTTTGCGTTTTTTCGTATTGTTGAGCCGGCGGTATAAATTGTTAAGATAAAAAAGCTGCACACCGTATAACCAATATTCCTGCCGGATTGGCTCGTCAAAAAGCGGTGCACTCATCTGTTGTAATTTTTCAAAACGGGACAGTCGTCCCCACAGACCGCGAAACCCGCTTAATTGTAAAAACAAATAACAGACATCTTCTATTTCATAGCCGTAACGTATTTGCTCAAAATCGAATAAATGCGGATATTTATCTCTGTCCACCATAATATTATTGCTGGTAAAATCACCATGTATATAGTGCGTGCTTTTTTCCAGACAAACCAGCTCCGGACGGATTTTCTGCCAAAAATATTTATCCAGCAGACGAGCGGACAAACTGTTATCTTTGCTCAAAAAAGAAGAAATCTTTGCAATCATCTGCGGCATATTCTGCTGCGGTTTGACAACTTGCGGTTCCGATACGGCAGCCTGCATGGTCAAATAACTTTCGCGCAGATGTGCAAACAATTCCGGCGTACAATCACCATAGCGCAACTTATGTCCGAAAATATAGGGCATAGCCAGCATCCGGTAATTTTCAAAATTTTCCTGCGCCAAAGGATACAAAAAATCCAGCTGCTGAAGCAGCTTTTTTAAATGCAAAAAAACCTCTCTCTCTCTCTCTGCGGAAATCAGCTTTAGAAAGAATTGTCCCTGTGCGGTTTTTACATAAAAATTATATGAACTTCCACCTAAACAAATCTCTCTAATAGATTGAATATTTGTAAAAATATTATTTTCATGTAAAAAAGCGGATAATTCTTTTGTTCGGGAAAATTTCATCAGCCCTTATGCTCCCGATAACTGTCTGCTTTATAGCAGCCCAAAATTTGATATTCTTCCGAAAAAAATTTCAACTCGTCCAAAGCATAACGTAAAGGCTTGGAATAAAGATGTTGTTCCACTTCTATATAAAACTGCGCCGAGAAAAAACGACCGTTCAGCAAATAGCTTTCCAGCTTGGAAATATTGATGCCGTTTGTTGCAAATCCGCCCAAAACTTTATATAATGCCGCCGGAATATGTTTGGTTACAAAAACAATCGAAGTAATAAATTTACCGCCGTCATCTATCGGTATTTCCTCATCTTTTTGCATAATCAGAAAACGGGTGGTATTGTTGTCGGCATTTTCAATATTAGAGGCCAAAATCTGCAAGCCGTAAATTTCCGCCGCCAGCTTCGAAGCAATAGCCGCCTTTGTTTTATCCTGCTCCTGAACAATTTTCTCACATGATTTAGCCGTATCAATCCGGCTCAGGGCCTTGATATTATGCTTTTGTAAAAATTCCGAACACTGAGCGAGTGCCTGCGGATGTGATGCTGCACAGACAATATCATCCAGCTTTGCCCCTTTCACGCCGATAAGCTGATGTTCCACCCGCAGAAAATATTCGCCGACAATGCTTAAACCTGCTTTCGGCAACAGAAAATGGACATCGCTGACCCGTCCGGCATTGGAATTTTCCACAGGAATTACCGCTTTATCGACATTACCGTTTTTAACCATTTCCATCGCAATTTCAAAGGTATCGCACGGCACATATTCCTGATTTGGAAAAAGCCGTTGACAAGTAATGTGCGAATAAGCTCCGGGAACGCCCTGATAAGCAATTTTGAGCATATTTTTATTCCTTTCCTCTGATTTTATTCTAATAAATAAAGTTATCCTGTCAAGCCGAATGCTCGTGCTGTGCTTAATTTTGAATGTTAATAATCCCCAAAATTATCCACAGGGTTATACACAAAAAAACTGCAGGCTTTTATGCTTCGGTCTTATTTAAAAAACTTGTTAGACTTTGGAAAACCAAACGGCACAACTTTACCAACCTGCGCCCGATGTCCCAGCCAGCCAATCAATTCTTTTTCCGTACTGATACCGCCGGCCCGATTGTAACTGAAACCGTCTTCTTCTTTGAAAATCTGTATGTCAGAAATATTGCCGTCTTTATATTTTTGCAGCAATACACCGTGACCGCGCGCCATTGTCGGTATTTCTTCAGCTTTAAAGACAAGCAGACGTCTGTTTTCACCGACAACCGCCACATAATCTCCCGTCATTTTCAGACAGAATTTCATATTTTCATTTTCCGCGACATTCATTATCTTGCGGCCGTTGCGTGTCTGTGCCAGAATATGATTTTCATCAACAATAAAACCGTAACCTTTATCCGAAGCAATCAAATAGCTGGCTCCCTGTTCATAAACAAACATAGCCGCCACTTCATCATTATTGGATAAATCAATCATCAGACGAACCGGCTGCCCGAAACCGCGACCGCTCGGAATATCTTTGGCCGCAATATTGAAAAATTTACCTTTGTTATCCAGCAAAATAATTTTATCGGTTGTCTGGGCATGTAAAACATACAAAAGCGCATCATCATCTTTAAACTTAAATTCTTCATTCAGGTCAGCATGCCCCTTCAGACAGCGTATCCAGCCTTTCTGCGACAAAATAACCGTAATCGGTTCTTTTTCAATCAATGCTTCAACCGGTACATCTATATCAGCCGGTGCTTCGGCAAATTCTGTCCGGCGACGTCCCAAAGCTGTTTTTTTGCCGTATTTTTCTTTAGTTTTTTTGATTTCTGCCGCAATAGCCGTCCAGCGTTGTGTTTCATCATTATACAAAATTTCCAGTCCGGCCTTTTCTTCCAACAGTTCGCCATGCTCGGCGTTAATTTGTTCCTCATCGAGCTTACGCAAATTGCGCAATTTCATATTTAAAATAGCTTCGGCCTGATTATCCGTCAATTTGAATTCGGCCATCATAATTTTTTTAGGTTCGTCTTCTTCCCGAATAATACGGATAATTTCATCCAAGTTCAGATAAGCTGTCAGATAACCTTCCAAAATTTCCAGTCTGGCGTTGATTTTACTCAACCGGAACTTAATTTTACGCAGCAAAACCGCATTACGATGCACCAGATAATCATGCAGCACTTCTTTAATGCTCATAACTCTCGGAACACAATCCAAATCCAATACATTCATATTCATATTGAATTTGGCTTCCAAATCCGTCTGCCGGAACAGTTGTTCCATAAGCATTGCCGCGTCGACCGTACGATTTTTCGGCTCCAGAACAATACGAACATCCTGCGCCGATTCATCCCGAACATCGCTCAAAAACGGCAATTTTTTATTAAGCAGCAAATCCGCTATTTTTTCAATCAGCTTGGACTTGATAACCTGATACGGAATTTCCGTAACGACAATCTGATATTGACCGTGTCCCAAATCTTCGGTTGTCCATTTGGCCCGAATACGAAAACTTCCTTTACCCTGCCGGTAATTATTCAAAATCGTGTCAAAAGAATCCACAATCACGCCACCCGTCGGAAAATCAGGCCCTTTCAGACGCCGGACCAGCGGCTCGTCATCGCAATCAGGATTTTCAATCAGATAAAGCAAAGCATCACTGATTTCGCTTAAGTTATGCGGCGGAATATTTGTTGCCATACCCACGGCAATACCCATCGAGCCGTTGCAAAGCAAATTCGGCACCATTGCCGGCATAACAACCGGTTCGCTGTCTTCTCCGTCATAGGTATCCATAAAATCAACGGCATCATCATTCAAACCGTCCATCAAATCCATGGCAAATTCGGTTAAACGTGCTTCGGTATAACGCATGGCGGCTGCACCGTCACCATCAATATTTCCAAAATTACCCTGCCCGTCAACCAACGGATAACGCACCGAAAAATCCTGTGCCAGACGCACCATCGCGCCATAAACGGCCGTATCCCCGTGCGGATGATATTTACCGATAACATCACCGACAACGCGGGCACATTTTTTAAAACCGTTTTTCGGATCCAGATGCAGCTGGCGCATGGCATACATCAACCGGCGGTGCACAGGTTTTAAGCCGTCACGGACATCCGGCAGCGAACGGGATACAATCGTTGACATTGCATAAGACAAATATCTTTTGCTCAACTCTTCGCCTAACTGCACGTCTTTTATTTTGACAGCCTCTTCAACCATTTTTCACCTACATTTTAATTTGATATTTTTTGACACCGTTCAGCAAATTAGCACGTTTTTCCGGTAATTGCAAGTTATGTCCGGCCAAAAAATTTTTTGTCAGAAAATTACCGGTCAAAGCCAGTAAATCAGCCACTTCCGTCCGTTTCGGACGATAATTTTTATCCACAATATAATGCGGATAAGCATAAAGCCGGTCTTTATACGGTTCTCCGATTTCAGCACAAACCGCGCGTCCCGTTTTGGGCGAAATATATGACAATCCGTCTGTTTTTCCGGTCACGGCACATTCGTTCACATCAAGACCGACACCCAAGAAATCCAACAGATAATATTCAAAAAAAGAATAATAAACCAGCCAGTTATCCTCTTTACTGTGGTCAAAAAAATCTTTAACAGCCTTATAAAGATATCCCAGATTATCATTTTCAGCAACGCAGATATCAAGCAGCCGGCACAAAGAAGACAGTGCACCTATTTTATCGGCATCCGACATAAAATCAGCCGTATGCGCTTTCACCAGCTCCACGCCTTTCAGACTGAGCATGTTTTCTTCAATCCGCGCATAGGCATTATAGGAGATATAGTTACCCAGCTGATATATCCCCAGACCGCGTTTACTGCGCGCTCCGTTGATAAAACCGACAATTTTTCCATGCTCGGGACAAATCAAAGTGGCAATCATGGATTTTTCACCATGATTCTTTAATTTTATAATATATCCCTCACCGCTGAACTGCATATTTTAGTACTCGTGAATAATCGACTTATTCACTTTATCAAAGGCCATCAATTCGCTGATAACTCTTTCCATATCCGATAAATAAATCGAATTCGGCCCGTCAGACAAAGCCTTTTCCGGATTTTCATGCGTTTCAATAAACACAGCCGCTACGCCGACAGCCACGGCTGCCCGTGCCAAGACGGGAGCAAACTCACGCTGTCCGCCGGTTCTGCCGCCCAAACCGCCCGGTTGCTGCACCGAGTGCGTTGCGTCAAAAATAAGCGGATATCCGCAGTCTTTGGCAATTTGCGGAAAAGCACGCATATCCGTAACCAGTGTGTTATACCCGAAACTTGTACCGCGTTCGGTCACACAAATATTGAAATTATCGGAATCCTCAACTTTTTTAACAATGTTTTTAACATCCCACGGTGCCAAAAACTGCCCTTTCTTAATATTGACGACTTTTCCGGTTTTCGCCGCGGCCACAACCAAATCTGTCTGCCGGCATAAAAACGCCGGTATCTGCAGCATATCCACATATTGGGCAACAATCGGGCATTGACCGCATTCATGTATATCCGTCAACAACGGTAAATCCGGATACAGTTTGCGAATTTCTTCAAATGTCCGCATACCCTCGTCCAGACCGACACCGCGTGCCCCGTTAATGGATGTACGGTTAGCTTTATCAAACGAGGCTTTAAAAATATACGGCACACCGAGTTTTTTTGTAATTTCTACCATTTTTCCGGCAATAAAAACCGCATGCTGCCGGCTTTCTATCTGACACGGACCGGCAATAATTGCCAACGGCAGTTGATTACCTAATTGTACTTTTCCGACATTTATTACTTTTTGTTCCATAACACATACTCCTACAGACTGAAGTTGAAACGGGTAAAGACAAACAAGACATTGCCGTCGTTTTTAACTCCGGGTACATAAGCCGCCTGCAAATTAAAATTCCGGTAGCCGATACCGGCCAATGGTAAAGGCAGAGGAACCGGAATATAGGCATATTCATGACGCTGTGTCAGTCCCAGAGCATAACCGATACCCGCACGCCACTGATCATCATCACCGGCCGTCCAGTTCCATTGGCGGGCATATCCGAAATATGTTTCCACATAAGAATTGGAATCCTTAAAACCCATAGCATACAACCCTGACCATGTATTTTCGGTATTGACATGAGAAATTCCCAAACCGAAACCCCAGGCATTTTCATTATATTTATCTATATGTTCCTGATCATAAGTCAGACGGTTGTGCCAGGCATAAAAAGGTACATAAACATCATAGCTGTGCCGGCAGCGCATGGCTCTGATATCCTCGATTAAAAAATCTCCCCATTCCGACAAAGTTCCGGCCATAGCCGGTTTTGCCAACAAAAACAAACCTAAAAGCAATCCTGTTTTTTTCATTATTCTTCTACCCTGTCCTTAAATTCATCCGGCGTAACAATACCGCAAGATATCACATATTTTATCCCTTCTTCAACACTCATATCCAACTTAATAACATCCTTTTCCGGTAAAAAAATCAAAAAACCGGAAGTCGGATTAGGTGTGGTCGGCACAAAAATACTCAATGTTTTATTTTGAATTTTATTATCCACTTCACCGCCGGTTTCATCTTTACTGACAAAAGCCATTGTCCATAAACCGCGCCGCGGATATTCAACCAAAACAACTTCGCTGAAAGAACGGTTTTTCTGTGACAAAAACGTCTCGAAAATCTGTTTTATCAAAGAATAGATACTCGAAACAATCGGCATTTTACGCACAAAGGCTTCCCATAACCGTACAAAAAACTTACCGACATACCCCGTTGTCAACATACCGATAACAATCATTGCCAGCAACAGCAAAATAACGCCGGCTCCCGGAACGGCATACGGTACAAAATCGCCGATTGTCCATTGCTGCGGCACCAGACGCTTTGTAACATTGTTAACCCAGATTAACAAATGATATGACATATAAACCGTAATTGCCACCGGTGCCGTTACGACAATACCGGTAAATAAATAACTCTTAAGTTTGCTTCCGACTTTTCGGGAAGCTTTTTCGATTTTATCCTCTTTCATTATTCTGCCCTCTTTAAATCATTTATGACTATCTGAATATTTTTACGTCCCTGCCATGTATCTGTTTTTATTTGTCCCACAACGTCAAATAACTCTCCTTTTGCATTAAGCAGAGCACTGCCGATATCATTGTCGGTGCAACGAAATGCAATGGCTTTGACCTTTCCGCCGCGCGGCGAACCGAACATACAGCTGACATGACCGCTGCCGACGACTTTGGCATAATTGACACATACATTTTTTATCAGAACCAGAGGCTCCGGATTACCGGCACCGAAAGGTTCCAGCAACGACAAATTGTCAGCCAGTTCTTCGGTAATACCGCTCAACGCCAAAGTCAAATCAATATGCAGAACCGGTGCAATTTTTTCTTTCCCCAGATGTTTGGTAATATATTCGCCGACAAATTCTCTGAATGCCGGTATCTGCTCGGTTGTAAGAGAAAATCCCGCCGCCATGATATGACCGCCGCCGGCTGTTATCACACCTTTTTCTTTGGCGGCAATAATCAAAGCCCCCAAATCAATACCTTCAACCGAACGTGCCGAACCCTTGACTTCATCCGGTTCAACCGACATAACAAAAGCCGGAACATTATAGCGTTCTTTGAGTTTACCGGCAACTATGCCGATAACACCCTGATGCCAGTCATCCCCATAAGCAAACGCCATCGGATATTCCATAATCTGACTTTCGATTTGTTCAATAGCCTGCAACAAAACGTAATTTTCAATATCCTTGCGTTCGGCATTAAACCCGTTAAATTTTGCAGCGAGCCTTTGTGCCTCCTCCTCGTTTTCGGTGCAAAGCAGCCGGCTGCCCAATGCCGCATCACCTACCCGTCCGCAGGCATTTATTCTCGGACCGAGTACAAAACCCAGATGGTAAGAACGCGGTGTACTGTCAAGTTCTGCAGCTTTCATCAGACTTTTCAGGCCGATATTGTGTTGCTGGGCCATAATCTTCAATCCCTGCCTTACATATGCTCTGTTCAGCCCCAGCAGCGGCACCACGTCACAAACTGTTCCCAAAGCTACCAAATCCAGTAATTCCATCAAATCCGGTGCTTTGTGCGTTTCATAAAATCCCCGCTGCCGCAGAACACGGTTTAAAGCCACCAAAAACATAAAACCGACTCCCGCAGCCGACATATAAGCCAAATAAGGATATCTACCGTCTTCATCAAGGCGCTTGGGATTTACAACGGCATATACCGCCGGTAAAACTGCCTCGGCTTCATGGTGGTCAATAACAATAATATCAAAGCCTTCGGCAGCCGCCCGATTTAAGACATCAAATGCCGTTGTTCCGCAATCTATTGTTATGACTAATTTAACACCGGCTGCCTTAAATTCGGCAAAAGCCAAATCACTCGGACCGTAACCTTCTTCACGGCTCGGAATATGAATCTGCGGCATAATCCCCGTATTGCGGAAAAAACGCAGCAATTCCGATGTCGACGTAGCCCCGTCAACATCATAATCTCCGATGACAGCGATTTTTTCTCCTTTTATTACGGTCTCGGCTACCCGCTCGGCGGCTTTTTGCATATCTTTCAGAACATACGGATCCGGCATCAGTTTTTGGATTTTCGGGTTAATAAAATTATCAACTTCTTCAAAAGAAACGCCTCTTACACACAACAAACGTGCAAGTGAACCGGACAGATTATAAGTCAAAGCCATTCTGTCGGCCAGACTATCGTCAATTTCCGCTGTTTTCCAAATATTTCCGCCCAGAGATACCTGTTGATTTTCCATAAACGCTTTCAGTCCTAATAAGCATAAAAAATTTCAACACGACGGTTAAGCGCCTCGGCTTTTCTGTTTATTTCAGGTTCGGCCGGATGACTGTCGGACAAAGCCTCATAACGCATCTGTCGGAGCGGTATGCCGTATCGGGCCAATGTCTCGGCCACCACCAAAGCGCGCCGGCTCGAAATATTCAGATTGATTAACGTGTGTTCAACCGCCGAAGCCGGACGTGTCCGGCTTGAAGCATGGCCGCGGATAATAATTTCCGCATTCAGTCTTTCCGCCTTCTGCGCAACCTGCCGTAAAATGTTTTTTTCTTCCGTAGTCAGACGATAGCTGCCGTCTGCAAAATAAATAACGCTTCCCGCCTCGATTTTTTTCGGTTTGACAATCTGATGAATAACCGGCGTCAGATTACTGTTTTCAGACACGGAACAAGGACGTCCTTCCAGCAAAGTTGAACACCCGCTTAAAATCATTCCCGTCACAACAAGAAAATAGGTAGCTTTCATAGCAATCCTCCGCTTTCATTATTTTCACCCATTGTATTAAAATCACACCCTGCTGGCAAGCTTAAAATCCATTTTATAACAAAATATATTATTCTTCATTTTCAAATTTATGATTGAATTAAAAAAATTTTTTG
>JAUNIW010000077.1 GCA_030523245.1 Pseudomonadota bacterium | reverse complement strand
TCACCCATACCGAGCAGTTGTTCGGCACCTTGTTCGCCCAAAATGGTACGGCTGTCGATTTTTGTGGTGACATGGAAACTGATACGGCTCGGGAAGTTTGCTTTTATGGTACCGGTAATCACGTCAACAGATGGTCTTTGCGTTGACATAATCAAGTGAATACCGGCGGCGCGGGCCATTTGTGCCAGTCGCTGAATAGCAGCTTCGACTTCCTTGCCGGCAACAAGCATCAGGTCTGCCATTTCATCAACAACAATGACAATATAAGGCATTGGCGTGGTGTCGACAATTTGTTCCTCATAAAGCGGCCGTCCGGTTTCTTTATCAAAACCGACCTGAATCGTTTTTTTGATTTCTTTGCCGGAAGCGCGCATATCTGCAATTTTCTGGTTATAACCGGCAATGTTGCGGACATTGAGCAAAGCCATGGCACGATAACGGTCTTCCATTTCGCGCACCGCCCATTTCAGGCCTACAACAGCTTTTCCCGGATCGGTGATGACCGGAGTCAGCAAATGCGGAATCCCGTTGTACATTGAAAACTCAAGCTGTTTCGGGTCAATCATAATGAATTTGCATTGCTCCGGCGTCATGCGGTAAAGCAGCGATAAAATCATGGAGTTGACGCCTACGGATTTACCGGAACCGGTTGTACCGGCAACCAGCAGGTGCGGCATTTTAGACAGGTCGGCATAAACATGTTGTCCGCCGATGTCTTTTCCCAGAGTGACATTTAAGATATTTTTACTGTTTGTAAATTCGGAATCTTCTAGAAGTTCGCGCAGCCATACGGTTTGCCGTTTTTCATTCGGCAGTTCGATACCAATGGTATTGTGACCGCTGACAACAGCCATACGCACGGAAGATACGGCCATGGAGCGGGCAATATCGTCGGAGAGGCCGATAACGCGTGCGGTACGGGTTCCGGGTGCTGGTTCAAGTTCATAAAGCGTGACGACAGGCCCCGGACGGACTTTGACAATCTGACCTTTAATGCCGAAGTCGCGCAGGACATTTTCGAGCTGCTGGGCATTTTCTTTGAGTGCATTTTCGTCATATTCAATGTTTCCGGAATCCTGCGGGATAGAAAGCAGGTTAATGTCCGGCAGCCGGTATTCTCCGGATTGTTCTGCCGCCGGTGAAGATGCAGGCTGTGTCTTTGTTACAGCTTCAGATTCCGGTACGGACGGAGATGCGGCGGTTGTCTGTTTTAAGGCCGGAACCGGTGTCGGTTCAATTTTTTTGTTGGTTTGTAAAATATGGTCTGATGCCGGCTGCTGAGATTGGACTTTGGCTGATGTCGGCGTATTGTTCTTTTTCAGGCTCAGTAATTCTTCCTGTTGCGGCTGAGGTTCTGATTCGGTTGAGGCCGGTTTTGCCGATTTAAGGCTGAAAGAGCGGACACCTTCCGTCTGATAAATGTCTTCGGGAGAAATCTTTTTAGACGGTTTGCGAGTGTTTTGGTTGGCAAAATCACCTTCGCGGATAAAGTCGAAAGTCGGATTGAAACTGTTTGAAACGGAAACCGGTTCATCGGAGGTTGTTTCTAAAGCAAGGTTGCCGAGGGTCTGGCCGTTGAGATTCTGGACCGGAATCTCTATTTTCAGGGCAGACGTCGCCGCGGCCGGTTGTTGAGCGACTGCGGCCGTATTTGTCTGCGACCGGATATTTTCGTTTTGGCTGAAACGCGGTTCGATTTTCTTCAACCCCGGAATATGGTTTTTATTGAGAAGTTTATCCTGCAGGTAGCTTGGATTTATTTCTTTGAACTCATTAAAGCGGCGAATGCTGACCAAACGTTTGGCCAGATTGAAAACGGTCTGTCCCGTTTTTTGAAACAGGCTGCCGATATGTCCGGACAACCGCAGCCAAAGCGTGAAGGTTATACCGGCCGCAAAATTGAAAGACAGTATGCTGATAAATAAGATGATACCTTCAAGCAGCAGGGTATTGTAAGAAAGATTCAGAATATTGATGTAGGTGTTGAGCGGACGGCTGATGATGCGACTCCATTCACCTGTCAGATTATAAGGAAGATTGAACCGTCCTAAAAACGAGCGGCAGGTCATATCCAAAAAAGCAGAAAAGGTCAGTAACCCGACAAACCAGGCAAAAATACGTACTTTGTATTCGGCAAAAGCCTGAAAGCGGATAAGTCCTATACCCCAGATTACCGGCACACACAAATAGATAATAAATGCCAAACCGAAAGAACTCAATACAAAGTCTGCACTGTATGAACCGAATCGGCCGAGCCAGTTCTTAACAACCAGAGTTTCGGATACGGTTTTATTAAAAGACGGATCGTTGGCATCATATCCCAGCAGGCTGATGTAAACCAACAGCGGAAAAATTACCAGTCCCAAGCCCAAAAGCTCGCATAACAGCTTTTGCCACCAGCTTTTCGGCTTTTCTTTAATTGTCTTTTTTTTACCCATAACATCCTCAAATTTTAACGCATATTTATTGCTTTCATCATAGCGGAAAATGTTCAAAAAAGTATTAAAAACGATGTGTTAAAATTTGACTTTGTTAATAAAAAAATGCGAAAAACTTGACATTTGAACAAAGCATTATAAACTCGCCCCCAGAATAAAGGAGAATATTTTAATGAAATATGCTTTTGTTTTTCCCGGTCAGGGTTCTCAGTTTGTCGGAATGGGGCGGGAATTGGCAGAAAATTTTTCTGCGGCCAGAGAAGTTTTTCAAGAAGTAAATGAGGCGTTATCACAGGACTTGTTCAAAATTATGACGGACGGTCCGGACAGTGAATTAACAATGACGGCGAATACACAGCCGGCATTGATGGCTTTTTCTATGGCCGTTGTCCGTGTGTTGGAAAAAGATTTCGGTATCAGTTTGAAAGATAAAGCCGCTTTTGTTGCCGGCCATTCTTTAGGTGAATATTCGGCCGCATGCTGTGCCGGTGTGTTTTCCCTGAGCGATACGGCGAAACTGCTGCGAATCCGCGGTGAAGCTATGCAGAATGCCGTGCCTTACGGTGTCGGCGGTATGGCTGCCGTGTTGGGACTGTCTTATAAAGATGTCGGTGCGTTGGTGGAAGCCTGCTCAAACGGGCAGGATTTTTGTGTTGCGGCAAATGATAATTCGGAAGGGCAGGTTGTTCTTTCCGGTTCTATGGCTGCAATTGACCGCGCGGTTGAAATTGCAACGGAGTTCGGGGCGCGGAAATGTGTCAAACTGGCTGTCAGCGCACCGTTTCACAGTCCGTTTATGCGTCCGGCCGCTGATGCTATGGCGCGGGCATTTATGAATGTCAATGCGGCAGATGCGGATATTCCGCTGGTTGCGAATGTCTTAGCAGCTCCGATTACGGATCATAAGGAAATTATTAAGCATTTGATAGAGCAGGTAACAGGAACCGTGCGTTGGCGCGAAACAATGAATTATCTGCAGGAACAGGGCGTGACCGATTTGGTTGAGCTTGGTGCCGGTAAGGTCTTGTCCGGTATAGCCAAACGCAGCTATAAGGAAATGAACGCTTTTTCCGTCGGTTCGGCAGAAGATATTGAAGAACTGGCAAAAAATTTATAACTGAAAGGAATAAAATATGTTTAAATTGGATGGTAAAGTTGCTTTGATTACCGGTGCTGCCGGCGGTCTGGGACATAAAATTGCACATACGCTGCATGATCAGGGCGCTATTCTGGCTTTGACGGACATGAATGCCGAAAAACTGGAAGCCCTGAAAGCAGAGTTAGGCGGTAATGCCGAATGCTTTGTGGCAAATCTGACAGATGGTGAAGCTGTTAAAAATCTGGTTAAAGATGTGGAAGAAAAAATGGGTCGTATTGATATTCTGGTCAATAATGCCGGTTTAACACGCGATAATCTGTTTATCAGAATGAGTGATGAAGATTGGCAGCTGGTTTTGGATGTCAATCTGTCTGCCGGTTTCAAATTGGCTAAAGCTGCCGTTCGCGGTATGATGAAACGTCGTTTCGGCCGTATTATCGGTATTGCCTCTGTTGTTGGTGTAATGGGTAATGCCGGTCAGGCTAATTATTCCGCTTCTAAAGCCGGAATGATTGCTATGAATAAATGTCTGGCTCAGGAAGTCGGTTCCCGCGGTATTACGGTTAACTCTATTGCTCCGGGATTTATCAGAACACCGATGACCGATGTTTTGCCGGATGATGTTAAAGCCGCTTTGCTGGCTAAAATTCCGGAAGCAAAACTGGGTGAAGCTCAGGATATTGCTAATGTTGTGGCTTTTCTGGCTTCCGATGAAGCTCAATACATTACAGGTCAGACCATTCATGTAAATGGCGGTATGGCTATGATTTAATCACTTTAGCGGTGTCAATTAAAGACGTCTGATTATTGTTTCAGGCGTCTTTTTTTATAACATTTAAGGCTTCGCATCTTGACAAAATCAGTAATTTG
>JAUNIW010000019.1:12617-24171 GCA_030523245.1 Pseudomonadota bacterium | reverse complement strand
AAATGCTCTACCGACTGAGCTACGAACTCGCTTCAACGAGTATGCTTATATTAAATAAAACTCATGAAGTCAATAAAAAAAATAAAAAAAGTTAAAAAAAATGAAAATAGTGTTTATTTATTAAGATTTATATGTTAGTATTCCTTAAAATTATGGAAAAACTTTTGTTTTGTAGAGGTTATGTATGACTATTGGCAATGAAATCGGACAAAAAGGCAGATATAGCATTTTGCAGAATGCTAAAGGCGAAATTATGTTAATGATGGACAGCCGCGCCGGCGGACCTGAAAATCCTCGTTTTATTTACGATGGCGGCGAAAGAGCTTTACTGTATCGCTCTCAAGAAAGTTCGGTTGCTTTCAATAATATTGATAAAGGCGCCCGTACACCGTTAAAATCTGTATCCGAGATTTTAGTCGTTGAAATTGAAAATGATGATGTAGAACGCGAATATATTGTTCCGGTACGTTTGGTTAAAGATGTTCAAACTTTAATTATTTCCTAACCCGAGAAGAAATGAGATGATTGCGGATACGGCTTTTCTGTTAATCATAGCCGCGTTATTCAGTGGCCTTAAAGTCAATATAAAAACAGACAAGATTTTTTCTTGTCTGGTTTTTTTGTTTGTAGGATGTATTTTTTCAGCATTCTACCAATACAGCCGCCAGTCGGTATCCGAAACATTTTCTTTTGTCTGGAACAGTTCTCCCAGTGGAAATATTACTGTTGATATTATCTCAAATACCTATAACTTTCAGCTCATTCAGCCTTTTTTTCTGATAACGCTGCTCTCTGTCGGCTACAACACCATTTTTCGCTATGAAGAAAGACGCGGCGTCTTTAACGCTGTGTTGCTTTTTAATCTTTTTGCTTTGATTATGATGATAACAAGTAACAATTTCGTTCAGTTGCTTTCTGGTTTGTTCGCTGTTGATATTATGGCTCTATTGATGATAAGAGATGTAGAAAAATCAAAATTTTATGCCATATATAATCTGATTGCCGATATGATTTTGTTTACGGTATTAGCCGTGATTAACTGCCAGCTTGAATCTTTGGATATCCGTCAAATCGTCAAATATCCCCGAATCGGTCTGCATCCTGATTTTGCTGCCGTTTCCGGTCTGCTCGCTATTTTTATCAAAGTAGGTATTATCCCTTTTCATGAAGGAATCCGCCAGCTTCAGGATATCCGCTTTCACCGCCTGCAAAGCCTTCTGTTCCTGACCTCTCCGGCAGCTGCGGTAGTTTTGTTATTGAAATTCAATCTGTTATGGGAAGTTTCCCCGTTCTTTTTACCCTTATTGCAAACCGGCTGTTTTATAGGTGCCGTCTGGGGCGGATTCGGTTTCTGGCTTGCCGACAACTTAAAATTAAAAATTATCTATCAGCAAATGTGGTTTGCCTCGTTATTTATTTATCTGTTAACAGAACAAAACTTTGTCTGGTCTGCCGGATTTTCCGTTTTACTTGTCTGCCAGTATCTGGCTGTCAGCCTCATTTACTATTTGTATTACCAAACCAATCGGACTGTCAGCCTTTCAAAACTGCAGAACCGGCATTTTGCCTTTTGGTTACCGCGTCTGGCTGCCGGCGGCCTATTTGTAATTATATTTGCCTTTATGGCCGACAGCATATTTTTGCTTTATCTTCCGCAAAAAAATATAGACAACCTTCTGCCAACGACTCTTCTTTATGTTCTGGCGGCAGCCCAACTGCTTCATCAGCTCTGTTCCCGCAGATATTCTCCCGAATCTTCGGGGTCAAAATCTCCGGTTAAATTCATATTCTGGCTTTTGCTTCTTGCCGGAACAGCAATTGTTGCAACCGAGAAATTTTATATCTTAAACAATCTGCCGCCGGAAATTGCAATTAAATCTGTCTATATATCTGTCATAACGGCTGTTGTCTTTATCTTTTTGATACTAATGCCTGTTCCGCCTTTTATATATAGAATATACAATACGGAACACCTTCAGAAAAACGATATTTTCAATCGGATTTACCACTCCCTGTTTATTGAACCGTTGCAATGGTGCGGCCGAATTCTGGCCGTTTTAATTGACCGCATGTTAGCCGAAAAAATGATTATCGGAATAAGCTCTTATTGTTTACAGGCTGCTGTCCGCTTTTTCCGCGCTGTTCATCATAATCCGCTCATCGGCGGTACCTGTTTTCTGCTGCTATTGACGCTATTGCTGCTTTTCTCTTATGCTGCCGGAGGATTAAACTGATGACGGAACTTATTCTGATTATGATGCTTCTGCCTCTCATCGGCTGCTTTTTTGTCTGGTCTGCACCGGAGAACAAAACCAACGCCTACAATGTTACCTGTTTTACGCTCTTAACAAATATTGTTATCATTTTACGGTTGTTTTCCCTGCTGGGTGCTGATACTCAGAATCAGTCCTTCGGTTTGGAATATCGTTGGTTGGAAAACCTGGGGCTTGACTTGTATTTCAGTATTGATACATTTTCGCTGTTACTGATTCTGGCTGTCCATTGCGCTCTGATTATCGGATTGGTCGGGCTAAATCAAAACACCCAGAAAAATAAAATGCTTTTATTGCTGTTGCTTTATTTCACCAGCAATATTACCGCTTTTTTCACAGCCGGCGATTTGCTGTCTTTTTATGCTTTTTTTGCCGGTATGCTTTTACCGTTGTTCATGTTGACGGGTGCCTATGGCGGCACCAGAAAAATACAAACGCTGTACCGCTTTTTTCTTTATAACTTCACCGGTATCCTTTTTTTACTGACAGCGGTTGCCGTTCTGTATAAAATTTATCAGGGTAATGTCCGGCTGGAAGAAATAACTTTTGTTGATATGTCGACGCATATCGGGATGCTTGTCTGGTCCGCCGTCTGTCTGGCTTTTATTTCCAGAATTCCCGTATGGCCTTTTCATTCATGGATAGCCTCGGTCAGCACAAATATCAAAAATCCGTTAGTTTACATTATGATAAATCTGATGCCGTTAACCGGATTATACGGCTTTATCAGATTTTGGCCGCTCTCCGTTCCGGAAAGTATCAGCCCGTATCTGCCGTGGATTGAAGTCTTTACGGTAATGACCATGCTCTTTCTGGCTCTTATCGGCATGATAAGACGTGAGTTTTTATATAAACTTTTTTCTTATTCCACGGTATATTACCTATTCTTCCTGCTGGCAGTCATTCTGCCGACGGACACTCTGAGACTGAATATAGCCTACTCTCTTTTTATTTTTTTGATTGTGATTTCATCTCTGGTTGTTTTGGATTTGCAGTTTGAAGAAAAATGCCGGCAACAGACTTGCAGCTATCGGGGCATTTTAGCCTATACGCCGCGTTTTTCCATCATCATTTCCTTCTTTGTTTTGACAGCTGTCGGATTACCGGTTTCCTCGTTGTTTTGGAACAATTTTGTTTTGATTTCGGAGATTTTCAATGAAAATTTTGCAATCGGCCTGTGGGTTATGATAGCGCTCACCCTTGTCGCCTTGGGACTGCTGCACGAATTATATGTTATGCGGGAATTAAAGCAACACAATGAAAAAGCCGAAGACATAGAAGATATCTCTTTAGGTCAGCAAATTTTCTGGACTTTGGTCGTTGTTATACTGGGCCTCTCATTCTTCAACCCGCTCTGGTTTATTTTTTAGGAAAGAAAAATGATTGAAAACCTGTTATATTTTTCGCCGTTTCTGATTTTATTTGCGGGAGCTTTAGCACTTTTTTTCTGTCACTGGCAGGATATTTCCGTAAGCTGGTCGTTTCGTCTGGCCAAAATTTTTACTGTTTTAGGCTGGGGAACAAGCATTATCTTTTATAACCGTTCGGCTTTGCCGGATATAATGAACGCCAATCTTTTTTCGGCGCTGTTTTCGGGGTTGATGTTTGCCGCTATCTGCGCCACTCTGTTTTTATCCCGCAAATGGTACGCCAGCATGAATATGTCCGGCTCGGCCTTTTGCTGTGGTTTACTGATTTCAGCCATTGGCGGAATGACTCTTGCGCTTTCTGAACACCTGCTTCTGACCGCGGCCGGCATAATTTTGCTTTTGGCGGCCAACTATATTTTGTTTCTCCATGCCGACAAGAAAAAAGAAATATACTTAAGCTACCGTTTATATTTTTCTCTAGCTGTCCTTGTACTTTTTTTCCTGCTGGGCGCCGTTCTGTTTTTATTCTGGCAGACAAATAATCTGAGTTACTCGGTTCTGGGAGAATTTTTTACGGCTGATGCAAACAGAATCAGTGTTTTTGCCGCTGCAATCGTATTAGTTTTAACATTTGTCTTTCTGCTCGGCTTGTCTCCGCTGCATTTCTGGTATACCGAAACAGCCGGTCAAATCATATTGCCGGTTTTCACTTATTTTACGCTTGTACCCGTAGGTATTTGCTGGGCTGCCTTTATCAAACTGAACGCCGGCGTCTTATCTGCTTTGGAACCAAACTTGAGTTTTTTATATCAGGGACTTGCCGTTTCCGCTTTATTCATCGGCGCTATCGGAGCCTGCAGCGGCAAAAACATCCGGAAGATTTTTGCATACAGCACCGTATATCAGCAGGGTCTTATTTTTCTGATGTTACAACGCTTATCCCCTGACGCTCTGAATACGGCATTTCTTTATCTGGTAACCTATCTTTTAGCCATGTACGGCGTTTGCACCTGTTTATACGGCCTCAAAAACAAGGGAGAATATTTATTTATGCTGAGCGATTTTGAGGGCGCGTCTTTCCGCAAGCCGTACATTTCGGCAACCCTGACGGTTTTTCTGTTTTCGCTTATCGGTTTTCCGCCGTTTTTAGGTTTTCTGGGACTTTTTTCGGTTGTCAGCGATTTAGTCCTGCATAACAATTTTTATCAGTTATTTTTTGTTCTGACCGCCCTGATAATTTTAGCTTATGCCTATTTACAAATTATAAAAACATTGTATTTTGAAGACAGTAATATAGCCTTTGACAGGGCTGATCGCGGAATTTACACGGCTATCATGCTCATTGTTCTGCTCATGATTGTCTTTATGTTACATCCGCATTTTTTGGCACAGGATACAGAAGAAATTTTAGAAAGCATACTGAGATGGCATTGATAAATGACTGGATTTATTATTCATTGGCTGAAGTCGACAGTACAAACGATGCAATAAAAAAATATTGCGAAAACAGCGGAAAAAAGATTGTCCTCAGCGCCCAAAAACAGACAGCCGGACGCGGCCGCCGCGGAAGAAACTGGTGCAGCCTGAACGGCAATCTGTTTTTTTCAATGGCTTTTGAATATGATATCCGCGAAGCCGGAAAACTGTCTTTTATCAGCTCACTCAGTCTGCTTCAGGCCTTGAAAAGCTTATCTCCGGTAGCTGATATCCTGCTGAAATGGCCAAATGATGTTTTATTAAATCAGGCCAAAGTCAGCGGCATTCTCTTGGAAAAAGGCAACGGTGCATATATCATTATCGGTATCGGCGTAAACATAGCCCGAAGTCCGCAGCTGCAAGATTCGGTTTACAAAACCGTTTCGCTCGCGGACGCCGCCGTAAAAAGCACGCCGGCAGAAGTTTTGTCGCTGTTTATGAAACATTTCTTGCAGAATCTGAGCTTACTGCAAACAAAAGGATTTGCAGTTCTGCGTGACGAATGGCTCAAATATGCCAAAAATCTGGGACAAGAAATTATTGTCCGTCAAAATGGCAAAACCGAAAAAGGTATCTTTGAGGGAATAGATGAAGATGCCGCATTGTTATTAAAAACATCTGCCGGACAAAAGCGTATTTTAGCCGGAGATATATTTTTTGATGAGATAAAAGAAAATGAGTGATTTTAAAAAGGAAGGAATCTATTTTTTACCGCTCGGCGGTGCCGATGAAATCGGTATGAATATGTACATGTACGCCGTTGACGGCAAAATTATTATTGTTGACGCAGGCTACGGCTTTTTGCTGGACGACTATCCGGGAATGGATTTGGCTTATGCTTCGCCGGAGTTTTTAGATGCTTACCGCGACGATATTGTCGGTTTGTTCATTACCCACGGCCACGAGGATCATTTAGGCGCCATAGCCCAGATTTGGCCGCATTTGCAATGTCCGGTTTACGCCATGGACTTTACGCTGGGTTTAGTTCGCTCGCGCCTTGCCGAATTTAAAATGGATGACATTGTACCATTGGTTTCGGTCAATCAGCAGCGAACGGTTGAAGTTCCGAATTTCAGCGTAGAATTTATCCCCGTTGCTCATTCGGTGCCGCAAACCTGTGCTTTGGCCATTCGTACCAAATACGGTAATATTTTACACGCTACCGACTGGCGCTTTGATGATGAGGCCTTATCTATGCTGCCGACGGATTTTGCAGCTTTACGAAAACTGGCCGGCGAAGGCGTTTCCATGCTGGTTTGCGATTCGACCAACATTATGGTAGATAAAAAATCCCCGTCTGAAGCCGAAGTCCGCAAGAGTTTAATGGAAATTATCCCGCAAATTGAAGGAGGATTGATTGTCACCTGCTTTGCCTCCAACCTCATGCGGCTGGAGAGCCTGATTTTGGCTGCCGACAAAGCCGGACGCACGCCGGTACTTTTGGGACGCACCCTTATCAGCAATATAAAAATTGCCAAAGAATGCGGCTATCTCCAAGATTTACCTCCGGTTCATACCATGGAAGAAGCCAAGGAGATTCCCGAAGACAAAGCCCTGTATATCTGCACGGGTTCACAGGCAAATTACCGCAGCGCTTTGAGCATTATTGCCAACGGCGAAAGCAAATACATAAAACTCGGCAGCTCGGATACGATTATATTCTCGTCAAAAATGATTCCGGGTAATGAAGACAAAATCGAGCGCATGCAGGAAAAATTATCAGCGCAGGGCGCCACGGTCATTACAGATGAAACACAGCTCGTTCATACTTCCGGCCATGCCTGTCGTGAAGATTTAAAGAAGATGTATGATTTATTAAAGCCAGCCGTCGTACTTCCGGTTCACGGGGACAAAAAATTCATCCGCGAGCACAAGCGTTTTGCCCTGAGCTGCGGAATTAAAGAAGTTTTTTCGGCGCGCAACGGCGATATGTGCCTGTTGCAAAACAACCATATCGAACTTTTGGAACCGGTGTTTTGCGACATTATCGGCTGGGACAGAAACCGGCCGGTGTCGCTTGGCTCGCAGCTGATAAAAAACCGGCGCCGCATTGCTTTTAACTGCAGTCTGTTTATCAGTGCCGTGATTAAAGACCAAAAACTTTTGGATTTGCAAATATCATCTATTGATATTCTGGAAGAAAACGACTGGAACAAACTATCCGCGGAAATTTTGGCAGCCGTCATCCCGTTAATTGAGCGGAAACTGACGGAAACCGAAAACCACACCCAGATAGAGGACTTTATCCGCGGCCAGATTCGCCGCCGTGTTTTTGCGGCCACGGACATAAAACCGGTCACTTATCTGCACGTGTCCTTTTTGGTGGATGAAGCCTGATATTTCCGGCTTTTCTTTATCTTGAAAATTTCCGCTCATACACACAGGAGCGGAAATTTCTTTTAAACAAAAAAAGGCAGTGCCTTCCCGTGAGGGAAAAACACTGCCGATATAAATAATTTCTCGAGAAAAAACTATTTCTGACTCTTGAACTTTCTAGTAGTTCTGGAGCGTGCGCTTGGCTTTCAAAGCCTGTTTGTAAGCCTTGGTAGAACCAAAAAGCTTATTTATGACGTTGGTATTGCGCATGGTCTTGCCACACACAAAATTCATACCAACGCTGACAGAAGCGCCAATGCGCTCACGTGAACCACCCGCATAGTACTCTTGGCCGGCGTAAACGACAGCCTTCAGGTATATATTAGACTTCTTGAAATAATTCTTGAAGTCTATGCGGAAGCCACCTCCAAAGGTCATGGTGCTGCCTTTGACATGAGTCATCAACGATGATGTTGATGTCTCTGTCTCGGTCTCATAGGCGTTATGGTTCTTACGAACCTTATAGCCAAACTGACCGATGAGCCAAAATTCGTTCTGGTGCAAATAGCCATGCTTCTTACCGAAGCTGAAAAGCTTTACACCAGCGTCAAGTGTAAAGTTGGTCATCATGTACTTCTCACCAGCCCTGTCGGACTCAGAGTTGTACTTTGATATACCGAACTCAACACCGGCCCAGATACCGAAATTTCTTCCATGATAACCAAGCTCTCCACCAACGGTAGGAGTAAAGTTACCATTGAAGTAATCGGCACCGGCTTTAACGCCGATTTCGATGCCACAATTCGGAGCCACTTCAAGAAGCACCTTCTGACCATCAATCTCTACAGACCGATAATCATAGTTCAACGTCTTGCGCTGAACATTAGATACGTACTCAAAGTCGCTGATTTTAGTGGTGTCAACGACAACCACTTCATCAGTTGCAGAAGTCTCAACTTCTGCGGCCTCTGGAGCAACCTCCTTCAGCTCAACATAGTTTTCGAACTCCTCTGTCTGTACTTCAGCTTTAGTCTCCATCAGCTCAGCAAAGCTGCTGATAGGAGCGTTATTTACTGCTGCTTCTTCTGTGAAGAAAACATTAGCACTGGCGTTATTTGCAACTATAAAAGCAGCAGCTGCGACTGCGATATTCTTGAAAAAAGTCATAATCTAAAGTTTTTTGAGCACTTGCCGCTCTGATTAAAAAAAATATTCTTAAGAGGTTTGCCTTCCCCGCAGGGAAGGAAACCAAAATTTTATTTATAAAAAAATCCTTCAAAAGAAGGGCTTACTTCGTAGAAGCCTTGTAGCTTGCGAAGTCAGCACCGTTCTTCTGAACTTTGAGAGACTTACCACCATTCTCTACACTAAATGTGAAAGCTGATGTGAACACGGTATTTTTACCATTGTTCCAGTTCCACATTGTTGCAGTTGAATACTTCATAGCGTTCTTAGCATTTCCGAAAGTATCACTCCAAAGCATGTAGTGATTCTTATCCTCGGCAATGCTGTTAGACCACTTGCCGTCTACAAATACAGCGCCGTTCAGAAGGGCGTTGGTATCGTATTCGAACAAAGAAGTATCAATGGTAGCGTTGTCAGCGTTCTGTGCTACAACAACAGGGAGGGTACCCTTCTCGAAGTGAATACTCCAAGTGTAAACCCAATTGTCGTTTGTGGCATTAACAGCTACAGTAGCCGTTGCGCTGACAAACTTACCCCACTCAGCAGGGAAGTCACCCTTGATTTCCTTAGCAACAAGAATCTTACCCGGAGCAACGCTGGAAACAGTGTTGTCGCCATAAGTAACATTCAGCTTGCAAGAGTAATCGTAGGTATCAAGCTCATCTGTTGAATTAGCAAGAGTTACAACAGCTGTCTCATCAACAGCGTTGAAAGCAATCTCGCCAAAATCATAATGAGCACCTTCGCGGCTAACAGAAATTCTGTTAGGGGTAATTGCAGTCCAAGAATTGGTTTCTGTACTGTTGACAGAGAACTCGGCAACATTTGTGATGTTGCGTGTCTCCTCTGTCCAGTTCCAAGAACCATCCTTCTTTGCAGAAGACGAAGCCAGCTCAGCCTTGAAGAAGTGGGTATACTGAGTGAAGCCCTCGTTCTGATAGCTTGTCCAATTGGAGTTGCATACCAAAGAACGGTTAAAGCTCTTTCTCATAACCTCTGTTTCCTCTGTGCCGTCATTGTAAACAGTAACGAAAGTTACGCTTGCAACAACGTTGTTATCATTGACAACGAGATTTCCGTCACGGAAGTCGTAACCAATGATAGCGCGGCCCTGCTTATAGAGATATACCTCCTCGGCAAGGTTCTGAGTGTAGCCGATATAAACGGTGCGAACACCATTGTTATATACAGCCTTGTCATAACCAGCCTGATCGGAAGTCATTTCTACAACTTCGTTCTTGTTTTCAGAAACTGTAACATCCTCATATCCGAAAGATACGCTGATGTTCTCGTCTTGATACTCTGCACGCTCGTGGTAGAGTGTATATGATGTTGTGAAAGCATCAGCAGCAACACCGTTTGCGATGTTTGCGCTGTAGCTATCAGTCTTACCATACACTGTCCAGTTCTCGCTTGTGCGAGCCTGAGCCTCACTGCCATTGGCAACACCGTTTGCAGATGCGAAGCTGAAAGCAAAATTGCTCACATACTTTGCATAAGCTTCTATTCCTTTGAACTCACGGTTAAGAACCAGTGAGAAAGAATTGCGGCTTTCTGTGCCGTTGGTCATCTTGATAACCTTATCGAATGAAACACGCTCGGTGTTGTCATCCAATACGACACGCTGCTTGTTCTCAGCTGTAATGCTCTCAATCTCATTGTTACGAATGAGATGACGAGTAGCATTTGCCTTGAGCGTTACGGTGTAACTGTAAGTCTTCTTTGTGTTGATCTCGTTATAAACGAGCTCAACAGTATACTGTGTATAATAGTCATCATTGACTACAGACACATTCTCAATAGACTTACATGTTGCAGAAGCAAGCTCTACAGTACCGTAGCTGAACTCTTCTGTGCGGAAGCTTGTGATAGTGCTGGGCACTTTTACAACCTGTCCGTCAGAAACAGTTACGACAACTGTGTCGGTCACTGCCTCACCGCCATCCACGTCTTTTACGTTCTGGCGACGGAGGATAGAGGTATTGAGAGCCTTGCTCTCTATCTGATCCTCTGTGATGTCGTACTCCTTCTTCTCAACGAAGATAGAGCACTCCATCTTAGGCTGTGCAGACAGCTTAACACTGTCAACACGCACACCGTCTTCAACAGTGTAACGTGTGCAGATGGCTGTCATGTTGTCAGTCGCTTTGTCCTCGCGGTTGTCGAGGTCATGTGCAAGGCTTTGCACATTCTCGTAACCACGAACAACCCCTGCATTGGGCTTTGAATATGTCATCATCTCCTCACCCTGATCGGTGCAAGAGGTAAACAGAGATATTAAAACAACACAAACACTAGCTACTACATTAAATGAACGTCTCATAATTTTAAAATTTTTTTATGTGATAAAATTGGTTTCTTAATATGTCTTCTTTTTGAGAAAACATTTTTCTGTCTATTAGAAATAAACAGACCGGCAGCATTCTGAAGAAACCTTTTTTCAGAAGAACCGATAGTCAAAATGTTTTCCCATAGAAAACCGGCTACAGAGGACGACTAAACCTGCTGTAGAATATTTTAGATCTGTACATATGCCAGAAGAATAAAAAACCTAGATTATCGCTTGGATTCGAAAAATATCGGCAAACTATCAGATAATTCGCGTCAAATATAGTTCTTTTCCTTAAATAATAGTTATAAAGGCATCCAAAGATAATATGTTATTCATCTTTAAATTAGCATATTTTTTTTTGATAATCAAGTGGATTTTGAGCCAAAAAATCAGTTTTTTGACAAAATTTAATCAAAGCATTTTACAGCTGCTACAAAACATAAAAAAGACTGCCGGCAACAAGCACAGGTTCGTATAAACTCGGATAATGAGCTTAATGCGCCGCAAGATTTTTTCGACGTGTACAAAGAAGTACAATACAGATACCCTGCCGGCAACAAGCACAGGTTCGTATAAACTCGGATAATGAGCTTAATGCGCCG
>JAUNIW010000019.1:0-12517 GCA_030523245.1 Pseudomonadota bacterium | reverse complement strand
CAAGATTTTTTCGACGTGTACAGACTAGTACATGAGAAAAAATCTTGCCAGCAGAAAGCCATTAGACGAGTTTATTTTATATAAGGGAGGGAATTGGCCAAATCCTCTTCAGTATTTATATCCGCCGGAGCTTCCGGAACAAGCTTGATATTGTCTACCAGAAGAGCGCGAACTTCCATACCGTTTTCCAAAGCACGCAATTGCTCTAAGGCTTCCCGTTTTTCCAAAACACCGGTCGGCAGAGATACCATCTTTTGCAAAGACGCAGCTTTAAAAACGTAAATGCCGATATGATAATACAAATCCTGATTCGGACACTTTTCCGGATTACGGGTGTAAGGCGCCGTGGCACGCGTGAAATAAAGACACCGAGCCTCTTTTTCGCCCTCTTTTAAGCCCATAATGATTTTTACAACGTTCGGATTATTTTTATCTTCTTCGGTTTTTATCAACATACCGCAGGTGGCTATGTCACAACCCGTACGCTGAACCATTTCAATCAAAGGCAGAGTGACTTTCGGGTCAACATTGATATTATCTCCCTGAAAATCAACAACGATGTCATATTTGCTGCCGTCAGGATCCAATTCTTTGAGAGCGGCCGCAATACGATCCGTTCCGCTTGGCAGATTCGGATCCGTCAAAATTGCCGTGGCCCCAAATTTTTTGCATTCATCGACAATCGCCTGATCGCCGGCAGCAATGGCTATATCCGTATCCAACGCTTTTTTAACATTTTCATAAACGCGCTGAACCAGGGTTTTGCCGTTTATCACGCGCAAAGGTTTATTAGGCAGTCTGGTTGCGGCCAATCTGACCGGCATCAAAGTAATCACTCTGTTCATTTTCTTATCCTTTATTTTGAAATTTGATAAATCGGGTTGCGCATTTCTGCCGTCAGCGCCTGACGGATTTTGGCAATTATCTGTTCTTTATCGGCCGGATTATACTTGGCACTTGCCGAATTCCAGACAGTTCCGGGCCAGTCCGGATCACCCTTTTTCCGGCAGACCACATGCACATGCAGCTGCGGCGTCATATTGCCAATCATAGCCACATTATCCTGATCGCACGGAAAAAGCGACATCATAACCTTTTCGGCCAGAGCAATTTCCCGCATCAGCTGATAACGTTCTTCCATATTTAAATCCGTCATATTCTTGGTATGTTCTTTCATCGGCACCAAAAAAATCCACGGATAATATTTATTGTCTTCAAATAAAACGCGGCATAATTTCAAATCTGCCACATAATCTTTAACCACTAATCCGGCCACCAGCTCAAATGCCATTAAATTCCTCCGACACTGTTTATCTTTATAATTTGTTTTATATCAATCTTTTCCTTTTCGCAAAGGTTTTCGACAGTATTACCCTTAGAAATTTCCCAAGCCGTCACTCCCGTCTGCATACACAAAACCGGAACAATACCGGCAGCAACAGCCCCTTTGATGTCTGTACGAACCGTATCACCAATCATACAAATCCGGCTTTTTTCGATTTTTACACCACATTCATGCAGTTTGGCGAAAACATAATCATAAATATTTTTATGCGGTTTACCGTATTCTAAAACCTCATTACCGCACCGGCGCAACATTTCCGCCGTCGTGCCGTTGCGAATAACAAAGCAGGAAGCGGAATCTCCGCTCATCGGATGTCCTTCCTGCGCCGTATAATCCGGATTCGCATTCAAAACCGGTAATTTCAGGGCTGCAATTCTTTCAACCAGCGGCAGAAAAGGTTCGGCCACCGTCGTATCCCAATAAATTATATGGCCGTCGTTGTCTGCCCGCGCCGGCAGGAAACAATCTTTATATTCGGGAAAAAGAGCAACATCGGCCGCTGTCAGAAAAGGAACGCCGCAGTACACAAAATCAGCCTCTTCCGGCTGCCCGACAGCCTGATAGACCGTATCGGCAAACATTTTGGTATGCGGCAACCCCAGAGTAAAGCAGCGACGCGGATTCGCACACAAAGAAAAATGCAAATTTCCGGCCTGTACATCCTGCCGCAAGACCTCACCGGAACTCACCATAAAGGTATAATCTCGCCCCGGCTGCATACCTTTACGCAAATAGGATTGTACCATATCGTCATGCAGCGGCGTGGCATTTGACACAACCACAACCGTTTTACCGGCGGCAACCAAGGCCTGAAGTGTTTCCAGACTGTTTTTATAAAAACCGCTGCCATTCCAAAACACGCCATAAGCATCAAACAAAAAAACATCAAGCCGGTCGGCAATTTTTGCCAAATTCTCATATATGGTCATCTTTTCCCCACACTTTTTTCATAATGGCCAGTTTTGCTTTATGCGGAACTTTCAATTCCTTATAATCCGGAAATACCGCCACAAAATCCTGCCAGAGTTTACGCGTCTTCTGTCCCTTCGTCTTTTGTTCCGGAACAATCCAGACCCAGCCGTCAGTCAGGAGAATTTCCCTCCCTCCCAGAGTCGCACCGGTAAACGGAAGTTTATTTAAAGCTTCGGCCAGCTGTATCACACTTTCAGCCCGCGGAATATAATTCCGCCGACACAACCGCGCCAGAACCCGAAATTTCATCTCATTATGCCAACTCAGATATGACGCGTGCCTGAAACGGCATACCGTTTCAAAATCCCACAAAACTTCCTGCACCAGCAGATTTTCCAACTGCTGTCCGATATAATCCTCGGCACTTTGCAGATTATTGACGGCTTTACAGATTTTAGCGACATCTATGCCAGTATATTTATGCAGCTGCGGCAAAAACTGACGCACCCTGCCCCGTAAAAATGCTGTATCCGTATTCGATTCGTCTTCAACATAAGCAATTTTACGCTGTTGCAGATAAGCGCGGAAATCTTCGGGATTCTGCCGCAAAAAAGGACGCAAGATTATCAAACCGTCACGTTCGCTGTATTCCCGAATACCGCACAGACCTTCCAGTCCGCTGCCCCGCTGCAGCCGCATCAAAAATGTTTCGGCCTGATCTTTGGCATGATGCGCCGTCAGCAAAACGCGTACATTATTTTGCCGACACCAATTTCCCAGCAAGGCATAACGCGCCTGTCTGGCTGCTTCTTCTATACCCGTTTGCGGTTTAACTCCCTGCCAAACCAAAATATGATGTTCAATACCAAACCGCCGCATCAAACCGGCCACATATTCCGCTTCCTGCTGCGAAGTCGGACGTAATCCGTGGTCTACCGTTAAAGCAACAACTTTCCGGCCGAATACCGACAATTCTTCGGCTGCCTGCAACACCAACGCAAGCGAGTCGGCTCCGCCGGAAACACCGACGGCTATTTTTGCATCATCAAGATGATACCGGTTCAGAACTTCTTCCACTATTTGCATCCGAGTTTTGAGGCTTCGGCTTTAACTCTTTTGGCCAAATCCGCATTGGCTTTTGGAAATTCCGCATTAAAGCTGGACAACACAATACACGCTTTTTGATTTTCTTTTTTGGCCTTAAATGTCAAACCAAGTTTAAACAGGCTGTCCGGAGCTTTATTACCGTTATGATATTTCTCATAACCATTTTTAAAAGCGACAATGGCCTTGTCATAACTGCCCTGTTTATAATAAACCTCTCCCAGCCAATATTGAGCATTTCCTGCTAATTTATCTTTCGGAAACTGCGTTAAAATATGCTGAAAAGCCAGTTCTGCCTCATCATAATAACCGCTATTCAGGGCCTCCATACCGGAAGCATACATTTCTTCGGCCGTAGCCGTTTTCGGCAAAGCAGACGAAACGGCAGGTACATCATCAGGTACCAGCTGCTGCGGCGAACCGTCACCGGCAACAGGTTCCGTTTTCGACATACCCTGCGCCGGCGCAATATTAGAACCGGCTATCGGAGCTAAATCATCACCCTGAATACTGTCCCCGACGGCAGCACGGGAAGCACCGGAAGCCACTTTTGTTTCAAAAGTTGCCGGAATATTCGCCGCCGGTGCGCTGAGATTAGAAGATACCGGACGTCCTTCCAGAATTTTGAAACGTATTTCCATATCTCGGTTAATTTTATCCAATTTGCTGTCCAGCTGTTTGACCTGATATTCCAGAGTATCCATACGACCGTTAACTTTACGGATTGTTTCATCATACTCCCCCATTTTTACCTGAACATTTCCGGCGGCCGCTTGTTCTTGCGAAACTGCCGAATTGCCGGTACTTCCGGCACAACGGTAAATCTGACGCTGCAGCACTTTTAAATCTTCGCGCAAATCCTGCAATTCTTTTTGCATATCTGAATCCGCTTTAACCGGTTGGGCTGCCAGTAATATTCCGCCGGCAAGCAGGCATAAGGCTGATAATTTCATATAACATCTCCTTAAAATTTCAAACATACCCCTTTATAGAATATTTTTAGTCTTAGTACAAGCACAAAAAAAGACTGCTTTTACGCAGTCTTTTTTGAACAATGAGAACAATCGGTCAGGCTTCTTCCAACACACGCCAATTCTGTTTTGGCGGAAACTGACGATGCCAGAACTCGCCATATTTTGCATCAATCTGAGGCAATGTGATTTTAATTCGTTTTTGTGAGCCATTTTGACATCTCCACACAAAAACATTAGAACGTGATGTCGGTTTTAAATGATTATCACACCAGCAGTATCCGTCATCCAGATAACGATCAAATTTCATTTCAGGATAAGGACAAACGGTACCTTCGGCATCAGCCTTATTACCATAGCCTTGGGCTTTTGCTTCCATCAAATCATTGACAACCAGCATCAGGAATTTTTCCTTAACGGTTTCTGGTACGACATAACCTGTGGTTAAACTGAAGTGATTCAGAAGATAACACTTCCCATAAACATCGTTGGTTCTCACATAATGAATTCCCGAACCAAACGACCCCGGAAAAGACGGCCACATACTTTCACTTTTTAAGCAGGTCAAAAACTTTCCTTTTCGCACAATTTCACTTTCACGCAAAGAAAAATTACTTTCCAGCATAAACTCTTTTGAAGGACGCCTGACTTCACCGTTTACCAGACTGCGCACAACATCCAGAAAAACACCGTTGCCATAAAGACAAACATTATCGCAATCCGATTCATACTTAACAATAACATTTCCCAGACCAAGCTCCATAATCATACAGTCTGCCCGCAACTTGAACCAGCGGGAAAAACTATTAAGCTGATCAGATTTAGCCGAACCGTTGCACCATTTTCCCTTATGCCATTCCTGCTCCATAGCCAGAAGCCACGGATTGTCGGGATAAAATTTTTTGAGATTTGCAATACTGAAATCCAAAAACCACACCGGACCGCCAAAATCAGATGTTCCGTAACTGCTTGATGATACAACGGTACAAAACATCTTCCATAATGTGTCAAATTCTGCAATCCAACTGCACGAACTTAACTGCCAGCCTTTCATATCCCACAACGTTGCGTCATGAGAAATGTTCTCAATTTTACTGTCCATAATCATAAATATTAAATTGTAACTAAATAATTTTTCAATGCTGTAAAGGATAAAACGGATATGATATTTTGTCAATATTTTTAAATGTCTTTTTACAGAAAGATAAAAAACATTCCCTCCGTTAAAAAAACGGAGCAGCCGACATATATCAGCACAAAAAAAGACACGGCCTCCCGGCCGCGCCTTTTTATCGGTAATCAAACTGTCTGATTATTCAGCTGCGCTAACAACTGTAATTGCACGACGGTTCTGAGCCCAAGCAGCTTCATTGTTACCCAAAACTGCCGGTCTTTCTTTACCGTAAGAAATTGTAGAAATTCTGTCTTCTGCAATACCTTGAGATACCAAATACTGTTTAACGGCATTTGCACGACGTTCACCCAAAGCTAAGTTGTATTCACGTGTACCTCTGTCATCGCAATGACCTTGAACAACAACATTTACATCTTCATGATTTTTCAACCAAGCAGCTTGTGTGTCCAAAGCAGCCTGAGCTTCAGCAGACAAAGAAGAACTATCGAATGCAAAGAATACCGTGTCTGTTGTATTTTCAACAAAGTCACGAGCTAATCTGGATTCGCAGTCAGCACCGCTGAACAAGCCACCATCAACGCCGAATGTAGAACAGCCTGATAAAGCAACAAGTGCGCAGAACAAACTTAAAAGTTTTTTCATTTTATTTTCTCCATATGGTTTTTTACGTTTTGTTTGTATTGCTACAAACGTTTATTTAATTGCATAACAACTAATACAGTTGGTAATTTAAGGAATATTAGTAAATTTTTCAATAACAAAAATTAAAAATATGCAATTATTTTGTAAATTTGTGCATTATTTTTTGTTTTGCCCCTTATTTTTTCATATTTTAAAGCAGACTTTTTTATTTCTTCTGCATATAAGCCGCATCAACAATACTCTTTTGTCTTTCCAAATCAAAATCGGCCTTGACATTCAGCTGTGGCGCTACGGCCATAATAATTTTGTTTGCCGTCGGCACGGCATTCCATCCGGCTTCCGTATGATTAAATGTTTCTTTCAGTCCCTTCGGCGAGTCAAACACAACCAGCAAAGCATATTTCGGGTCAGATGCCGGAAATCCGGAAATGAAAGTAGAAATACTTTTTGAGCTGTCATAGCGGCCGTTAACCAGTTTATTGGCCGTTCCCGTTTTACCAAAAACCTGATAACCGTCCACGTTGGCTCTGCGGCCCGTTCCGCGGACAACAACGGCGCGCAGTAATGTCCGCATTTTTTCCGAAGTTGCCGTCGAAATAACCCTCTTCCCCTCTTTTTGATTGTCCGCCAGAAGAGTCGGCTGATAATAGATACCGCCGTTAACCATTGCGGCAAATGCCGAGATAATATGCAACGGAGTCGTTGAAATACCGTAACCGTAACTGATTGTCGCCATGGTGTGGTCGGTCCAGCGTTTTTCAGATAAAAACAAAGGTTTTGCCGTTTCAACAATTTCATAATCCTGCAGCGGCTTGTCCATATTGATTTTTTGAAAGAATTCCCGTTGATATTGTCTGCCCACCTGCATAATTTCCAGAGTTGACCCGATATTGGATGATTCAACCAGAATATCTTCCGGAGTCAGCATTTTATGAGAACCATGCGGATCTGTAACACGCGCCCGCCCGAAATACACAGGTTTGGAGGTGTCAAAACGACTGGTTACATCTATTTTTCCGCTGTCCAGACACATGGCCGTGTTAAAAACCTTGAAAACCGAACCGGCTTCATATACGCCTTTTGTGGCAAAATTAAACATAGCCCGATCCGAAACTTTCAGATTTTTATTCGGGTCAAAATCCGGCAGGGAAACCATTGCCAAAACCTGACCGTTTTTGACATCCATCAAAATTGCGGCCGCACCTTCCGCTTTGAAATGCTCAACACCGACCCGCAGTTCTTCCCGAATGGCATCCTGAATCCCCAAATCAACCGAAAGCTTAATCGGCTTGGTCGAAGATACCAAACGCTCATCCATAAATTTTTCCAGTCCGGAAACGCCTTTATTGTCTATATTTGTATTTCCCAAAATATGAGCAAACAAATTATTATGCGGATAAATTCTTTTCTCGCACTCTTCAAATTCCAACCCCGGAATGCCCAGCGCATTAACCTGCGATTGCTGTGCCGGCGAAAGATTTCTTTTCAAATAAACATAACTTTTTTTACGGCTGAGCAAATCAACAAAATGTTCATAAGAAATATCCGGAAAAATCAAATTAAGTTTTTCGGCAACATCTTTAGGATGTCTGATCAGTTTCAGGCGGGCGCCCAAATTCACGGTCGGCAGGGATGTGGCAATAATCTCACCGTTTCTGTCCATAATATCGGCACGTTTTACCGGTTCCTGTAAATGCAAAAATTCTTCATCGGTCAGTTCGTCCGTAACCGCCGTATCAATATTGATGCCTTTTCCCAAACAAACGTAAGTAACCCGCGCAGCCAAAATACAATAACATGCGGCAAAAACAAGCATGGCAACCCAGGTACGAGCCCGACACAGTACAACATCATTACCGTCAGAAGTAAAAAGTTTCTGGGAAATCACGCCGCGCGAAATTTTTATCTCTTGTCCCGGAAGATAAAAACGCTCGGTATTTTTCTTTGAAAAACTTACATTAAAACCCATTTTACTTCTTTTTAACCTCTGCTTTAACCAATGTTGTCAGAGCCTTTTTGTTAGGCGACATCCGGTTACCGGAAGTCTCATCTTCATAATTGAAGTGTAAAGCAGAATAGTTAATAATTTGTTCAGGCTTTGCTTTTTCCAGAGATAATTGTTCATAAGCCAGTTTTTGCAGTCTGTCCGGCGTATTATAGAGGCTCCACTCGGCTTTCAGGATATGAATATCATTGATATCTTTTTGAATACTGCTGTTGATATTGGCCAGACGGCGTTCCAAATCCTGCACCCGATTTTTCAAAACAGATGACCCCACAGCCAAAAATAAAAAGAATGTCAGCCACAAGACAACCATTGCCGTTTTAATACTGCCCATATTTTATCCCCTTACCGCATATCTTAATTTTGCCGAACGCGCCCGCGGATTCTGCAGACATTCTTCTTTTGCCGGCATCATAACTTTTGAAACCTCGGCAAACAAATGTTCATCTTGAATCAGCTCAGGTGCATATTTTGAAACTCTGACCCGTTTTCCGCCGTTATCACGGAAAAAGTTTTTAACAATACGATCTTCCAGAGAATGGAAATCAACCACAACCAGCCGGCCGTTTTTCAAAAGCCGCTTTGCAGCCCCGTTCAAGCCGCGTTCCAATTCTCCCAGTTCATCATTCACGGCAATACGCAATGCCTGAAACGTACGGGTTGCCGGATCAATTTCCCCGAATTTTTTATGAACAACGGTATAAATGATTTCGGCCAGTTCCGTCGTTGTTTCAATTTCTTTACTGCGCCGGCTTTCGACAATTCTGCGGGCTATCTGCCGTGCTTTATGTTCTTCTCCGTATTGGTAAATCAAATCCGCCAGTTCCTGCTCGGAATAAGTATTAACAATATCTTTAGCCGAAAGTCCGTTCTGAGACATGCGCATATCAAGAATTCCTTCTTTACTGAAAGAAAAACCGCGTTCCGGTTCATCAATCTGCATAGAAGAGACTCCGATATCAAAGACCGCGCCGTTAACCGGCTCCAGTACTAAATCGGCAACATCACCAAAACAACCGGCCCTGAAATCAAAACGTTCACCGTACATATTTTTAAATTCATTGGCCCTGATTTTGACCGAAGGATCTCTGTCTAAAGCAATAACCTTGCAATCAGCCGCTTCCAAAAGTGCCCTTGTATAACCGCCATTGCCAAACGTCGCATCGATATACAATTCTCCGTTTTGCGGTTTTAGAGCCGTCAAGACTTCGTCCAACATAACAGGAATATGCTTTTGCCGGATTTCAGACATTTATTCTGCCTCCTTCGGCTGTCTCAAAACCGGACGGCTTTTCTGTACCTCGGCGCGAATCCGAGCCTCTTCTTTGGCCCAGTTTTCAGGATTCCAGATTTGGAATTTACGGCCTTTGCCCACAAAAACAGCCGAATCACTGATACCGGCATGCTGCAAGAGCTTTTCGGTTAAAACGATTCTCCCCGTACTGTCAAACGGAAAACGTTTGGCGTCGCCAAAAATCAAATTTGTTAAATTATCCTGTGTTTCCGAAAAGAAATCCGTGGCATTTTCAATTTCCGTAGCCAATTTATCCAGAGAATCTTCCAGACACCCTTCTATACACGGCGCACTCAGACTCCTATAACAAACAATCTCCGTTGATAATTCTTTAACGATTGCGCGGTAATCTGACGGCAAAGAAACGCGACCTTTCGCGTCTACTTTGTTAATTATGGTATCCATAAAGAGAAAAACTTTTCTCATATCAGATTCCTGTCGGGTTAGAACATATTTTTGGTTTTTAATGGTATTTTTTGGGAATATATTGATTTTTTTAGTATTTTATTAACTGTTCTTGTTTTGTTCAGATAAAATATAAAAAAAAGAACAAAAATTTTAATAAAATACAGATAGTTATTTGATAAAAAATTTTTTTCAAGTAATTAACATGCAAAAAAATATCCCTTATTCCCGCAAAAGGAATAAGGGATATAGGATAAGACTCAACGCAGACTGAATTCCCCGAAAAATTCGGTATATTCTTCTTTCGTCGGTAAGTCCTCAAAAAACAGATACTGCAAATTCGGCAGAGAGAAACGCTCCCATTTTAATTTATAGAGCTGTTCTTCCGCAATTGTTGATGTTCTGCCTCTGTTTGCTTCATTGCAGAAACCTGACATACGGGAAACATCCTGTGCATACATTGCCAAAATCTGCATAATCTGCACCACACAAAAATCACGCAACTGCAAACTGACAAACGAACCTTGTAACTTCAGCTGCAGCTCAAAACAGATTTCTTTGGCCAGCTTAGAATTGTAAACGTTGCTGTTCTTTAATGGCGATGCAATCAACTCACATAAAGCTGATATCAATACCTGATTCTTTTCTGACGCAAAACGCTCTATACCTATACTGCCGTTATACGAACCGTAAAGAACATGGCGTTCATAGATTCTGACAGCTATTTGATACAATTTGAACAGAAGTTCAAAAGTATCCGCCTTCTTTTTGTCGTACACACTGCTGACTTCACAAATCCTAAGGAAGTATAAAGCCAGCATCGGCGCCCGCGCACAGACAGGCAGCTTTAGAATTTCTTCCTCCAGATTCATTCGGCAAGCTGTCTTTGCGTTAGCCATTTTTACTCGTTCCGCAAGACGGACAAATGAAGCACTTATCTCCTTGCTCAGCTTTGGATCTGACAAAAGGAGTGCGCCTTCCTGTTTTTGTTTTTCCATAAAAATATATTTAGTTAATAATAAAAAACTGAAGGCAATATATAAAATTATATACCGGATTGCAAGAATTTTGTACAAAAAAACTTCCGAGTTCCAACTCAGAAGTTTTTTATAAAGATTACAATTTTTCAAAAGATTTTTCATCCGGACGCCAAATCAGCAAAATACCGGCTTTCTCCTCAAAATCACAAACTTTTTCCCGACCATAGACAAAGTCATACAAAATTGCCTTGTCCTGATAAACATCTTTTATCCAATATTCTCCTTTTTGATTGAAAAAAGACGCTTCAAGACCGTTGGTCTGCAGGATTTGTATTGTTTTATTAAAGTCAGAAGCATGAATATCGGACAAGGCAAAAAGTTCGTCCAGTGCCGGATAATCAGCACTCTGACCACAAAGAGAACACTCTTTCAAAAATTTTCTGTCGGCAATAATCCGGTTATTGACCAGCTGATCTTTACAAACAACAAAATTTTCCACCTTTATGCCGACAATTAAGTCTTTGAGAGTATCTATATAAGAAGAAACAGCATAAAGTTTATCGTTGTCCGCATAAACCAACGGTAGCGGCGTTTCTATGACATTGTCATATTGCCGCGCATAAAATATCTTATCTGCCAAAGGAAATGTTTTGAGAGCTTCACCCAAGGATTTGAAAATAATAGGTTTCATATTACAAAATAATTAAAGTTATGTATAAGAAATACATCTTTTAAAGTTTTTTGTCAACTTATATCCGCCATAAACAAAGAATTTTTCTTAATGCGTAAATACACCGTACTTCTGTAAATGACGCAGACAAACACCTTCTGCCTGCAACAAGCATAAGCTCGCAGAACCTCGGATAATGAGCTTAATGCGCCGCAAGATTTTTTCGATGTATACAAACCAGTACATGAGAAAAAATGCCAGCAACGGGACATTTTTGCCCCGCAACTGGCACAAGCTCACAGAACCTCGGATAATGAGGCTGGTACGTATTAACTTTTTTGCGACGTGTACAAAACGGTACAACACAGAAGATTACCCGCAACCGGCACAAACTCGCAGAACCTCGGATAATGAGGCTAGTACGTATTAACTTTTTTGCGACGTGTACAAAATAGTACACGAGCACAAAAAGTTAAAAGTAATAGACCATTAAACGAGGTTCCTATAAATCAGAGATGACAGACATCGACACAATAACATCCGGTTCCGATACAAGACCGTTAGAACCTTTTCCCCGCTTAATCATGTCGACATATTCCATACCCGATGTCACCTGCCCCCAAATGGTATATTGTCCATCCAGCCACGGACATTCACTGAAACAAATAAAAAACTGACTGTCGGCAGAGTCCGGATCCATGGCACGAGCCATAGAAACAGTACCCCGTAAATGACGACGACGATTAAATTCGGATTTTAATTTTTTACCGCTGCCGCCGGTTCCGGTGCCGCGTGGATCACCGGTCTGCGCCATAAAACCATCAATAACCCGATGGAATTTCAATCCGTTATAAAAACCTTCCCGAACAAGCTGCTTAATGCGGGCAACGTGATTTGGCGCATCATCAGGATACATTTCTATAACAACGTCACCGTCTTTTGTTTTGAGAAGCAAGGCATTTTCCGCATCTTTTACCTGATAAGAATGCTTAATTTTTTTAGCGCGGGTCTTGCTCATTTCAAGCTGACGCGTTTCTTGGTTTTCCAAATGTTT
>JAUNIW010000076.1 GCA_030523245.1 Pseudomonadota bacterium | reverse complement strand
AGCTTCCATAACGGTCAGAGCTGATAATTCATCTACTAATTTGGCCAAATCTGCCATTTTTTTTCTCCAAATAAATTAAATTAAATTTTCTAAATTAAAAACCATTTGCTTAAGTTATTTTTGTTGTTAATAACAAAAAAGATGATTAAGCAGCTTCTTTCTCGCTGTAAGCCTTTGTAACTCTTGCCAATTTGGCAGCAGGAGCCTGCAACAGGCCGACAAGTTTGGCACGCAGTTCGTCCATAGACGGAATAGCAGCCAATTCTTTGATTTCATCCAAAGTCAGGGCTTTGTCTGACAAAGCACCGCCGATGATAACCAGCTTTTCATTATTTTTTGCAAATTCAACACAAGCTTTGCAGGCTGCAATCGGATCATTGGCATAAGCCATGGCAACCGGACCTTTAAACAGGTCAGCCAGACCTTCAAATTTTGTATCTTTTACAGCAAGACGAGCAATACGGTTTTTAGTAACTCTTAAAGAGGCGCCGGCATCACGCACCTTATTTCTCAATTCGTCAGCTTCAGCCACTGTCAAACCTAAATATTCGGTAATTACAACTGATTCTGCATTAGAGAAAACTTCGTGCAGCATGTTGAGCAACTCTGTTTTTTCTTCGCGGTTCACTTATTGTCTCCATACGAAATTGTTAAATTCAGACTTTGTTGTCTGAACCGTTACCACCCGCAACATTCTGATAAACAGAAAATCGCGGAACCTAAATCTGTCCAGGAGAAAAATTTAATTCTAAAACTCACTCCCGTCTATGTCGGATATTTAAGGCCTCTCGAACACCGTTAGCTTTAGTTACAAGCTGAAAGCCTTCGGTATCGAGATGCCGCCCACAGTCTTGGACAGTTTCAGGAGCCTCCGCTCCTGAAGAGTGGGGCAGAAAATGCCTTGACAGCTGTTTCTGCCCTAAACTGATTTGCCTTTTAACAAACTTTTTATCAAAAAGCAAGTATTTTCTATAAAATTATAATCCGAAAATTATAATTCCGAAGCATTAACCCTTACGCCAACACCCATTGTCGAACTCATTGAAATCTTTTTCAAATAAGTACCTTTCAGTGTAGCAGGTTTTGCTTTGATAATTGTTTCGATGAACAATTTAGCATTGTCGTAGATTTTGTCTTCCGAGAAAGATGCTTTGGCAACACCGGCATGAACAATACCATTTTTTTCAACACGATATTGAACTTCACCTGCCTTGGCATTTTTAACGGCAGTTGCGACATCGGCGGTTACCGTACCCAATTTAGGGTTCGGCATCAAACCTTTAGGTCCCAAAACACGGGCAACACAACCAGCCATTCCCATCATATCAGGAGTAGCAATACATCTGTCGAAGTCAATTTTACCGGCCAAAATGGAATCAACCAGATTTTCGGCACCGATAACATCAGCACCGGCGGCTTTGGCTTCATCAGCTTTCTCACCCTGAGCGAACACAGCAACGCGAACTGTTTTGCCGTTACCGTGCGGCAGCTGGCAAACGCCGCGGATCATTTGATCGGCGTGTTTCGGATCAACACCCAAATTGATTGCTAAATCAATGGTTTCATCAAATTTTGCTTTTGCATTTTCCTTAACGATTTTTACAGCTTCTTTAAGGCTATACTCTTTGTTTTTATCAAGAGTTTTATATGCATTTACTAATCTTTTTCCGCTCATCGACTTACTCCGTAACCTTGATACCCATAGAAACAGCCTGACCTTTTACCATATTCATGGCAGCTTCAACTGTCGGGCAGTTTAAGTCCGGCAATTTGGTGGAAGCAATTTCTTTTACCTGAGCCATTGTGATTTGACCGGCAACGGTTTTTCCCGGTTCTTTAGAAGCAGACTGAACACCGGCAGCTTTTTTAATCAAATAAGAAACCGGAGGCAGTTTGGTGATGAACGTAAAGCTCTTATCCTCATAAGCGGTAATAATTACCGGAACAGGAACACCCGGTTCCATTTTTTGAGTCTGAGCGTTGAAAGCTTTACAAAATTCCATAATATTCAGGCCTTTTTGACCCAAAGCTGGACCAACCGGCGGAGAAGGATTAGCTTTTCCGGCAGGTATTTGCAGCTTGATAAGACCTAAAATTTTCTTTTTAGATTTAGCCATTATAATACCTCATTTTCAGGTTAGTGGTAAGACTATGGCTAGTCCCCCACAAATTGTTAACATAAAACAGTTTGCGCAAAACCGGCATATTCTCAGCCGATTCACACTAAACTGTTTGTCTTATATACCATAAACTTTTAGAATTGCAAGCATTTTTATCAAATTCTCTTTGTCTCTATACATTATTATCAAACAGTAAAAATATACGGCACTTTACCCCTTCACACTTTTTACACTGAGCTGACATCTCAGCCCAATTCAGAGGCAAAGGTTTACAACCGGAATTTTTGCTGTAATCTGCCGGAGCACCATGCCCGCATACTTTATACCTGCCATCAATGGATACCTCCCACAACGTTGGATATAAATTCACGAAATCAAACAAAGTTTTACAGCTTTTTACGGCATTTTGACCTTTTTCACTCTCAAATTGTATCTTTAAGCGTGTACCGTAAATATTCCAATAACGTTCATAGAATTTCAAAGAATTTCCGAAAGCATCCACCCCGTTTTCATCCAGCATATTCCCCGGAATAACCTCCAGATTTTTAAATGAGGCGGTAATATCTTTATCTCCCTGACCGCTGTTTCCTGTCCATCTTCCGCTATAAGTTCTCTGCGTTATATACATCATCTGAATATTTGCAATAAGAAGAACAATATCATTGCGCCAGCGATTTAATCTAAGCGTTGCCATTGCCTTGGAATATCCGGCAATCCCGCCAACGCTTAAAACACCAATTATAGCCAGAACACCCAGCATTTCAATCATACTGCGTCCGGCCGAACTAACAACTATCATCTCAAACAACCTTTTTAATCCATTAAAACAGAAACCCACTTCAAAGAAGCGGGCGGATGTTGAGAAACCGTATCTACGAAAACAGCTCGGCTTATTCAGCGCATAGCCTTATTAGGCCGACATCCGACCAGCAGATATCGACATATATACATTTAAGTCGCTATATGAATCGACTTCGTAGAATGAGGGTTCTCACGCCCTAAAGGCTCATAAATTCAAAGCCTTCGTTATCGGTATAACAAAGACTTTAGAGGCAATCAAGTATTTTTTATATTTCTTCTGTTTATTTATCCTGCAGATGTAAAAAACTGTCCGGCAGGTTTGAATCTGCCGGACAGTCTGCTTACCTAAGATTTATTTCTTCATTAATTTCTTTCATTTATCCGTTATCTATTTCTATACAAACCTCGGTATTATCCTCGGCTGTTCCAAGTTGTGTACAGCCTGCTGTTAATTTGACTTCTTTACCTTGGTAATAAAGTTTGTACAGTGAGTTATTTGTAATATGAGCTTCTCGCCGCATCCCTGAGTCATCATCTCCATTATCCTTTACATATGTATAATACTTACCATCAAACTCATAATAACCTTGAGGTGGATTAGGACCGAACGTATCATATCCATTATATAACTCAAGATTAACATAAAATTGAGCATCTTTCATAAATTCATCTCCAGAAGCATTTGGCATTTGTACATAAATGGAAAAAAACGTCGCTATATAAAATTCGTCAGGATCATAATAACTGGTGTATATTTCTTTATCTGTATGCTCTACGTTTATAAGTATGGTATAAGTAATCTTTTCTTTTTCTTCCATAGCGGCAACAGCAAAAGAAGCATTATTATTTTTTGAAACCTTCACATCATCCAAAAAGGCTTCATTCAATGTAAATGTCGAGCTATGGTCTTCCAGAACAAACCCCGTCTCTCCGTTTACAGACAAAGAATCATTTGCCCGCATACATAATCTGCTGGTATTTGCATTCTTTTTTGTGGTAACTGTGAATTCAGCGCCATACGGGACTTGATATTTATTACCGACTTTTGTAACCTCTGCTCCTGTGATAGAAACAATATCATAACAGTCAGAATTCTTCGGAGTGATTGTATAAATATTACGTTCTTCGCCGCAGATATTACAATCGCCGTCGCTTCCTGTTATAATTTCATAAGCATCATCCATAACAACATCCATTGTCGAATGCCAACCTGTTTTGGTACATCTACAGCCTGTACTCTCAGCAACCCATGACGAATTTAACTGGCTGCATGTTTTTGAACAATCGTAGGCTTCACAACGATAGCAAGCCACACCGTCCGCATCTGTATAACCGGTTTTATAAGCGCGCTCGCAAGAACCGCAGGAACCTGTCTTATATCCCATATTTTCACAAGTTTGGGCTGTTTCTTTCTTGACGCATTTACCGCTATCCAGCTGATAACCGTCTTTAATACTTTGCGTGCATTTAAACTTCTTGCCGTCATCCGCACAGGCTTCGCAAGTAT